>JAYQBI010000005.1:0-26770 GCA_038137235.1 Opitutales bacterium
ATTTGCAGTTATTGCAGAAGAGTCAGGATTAATCGGCGGCACCTTAGCAATCGGTGCAATCATGTTGATTGTATTTGGTTGTCTTCGGGTTGCAGCCAAAGCATCAGATCGATTCGGGGCAATGCTTGCAGTTGGGGTATCTGTGTTACTCATGACCCATGTTTTCATAAATGTCGGTATGACTTTAGGTATTACACCTATTACTGGTTTGCCTTTACCATTTCTTAGCTACGGAGGCTCGTTTTTGATTGTATGCTTCTTTTTACTGGGGATGGTGCAAAGTGTTTACCGACACCGAAAGGATGTCTTATGAATGCCTTAATGCAGTCCTACGAGTTGCTGATCGGATTCTTCAACCACATCAACCATGGCAAGAAGAAAAAGGCGTAGAGCCTCCTCCACTAAAAATTCCAATCATTCCAATTCGACTGACCAGAGAGAAAAAGATCAAAATGATCTTACTATAGCTCCAAAAGAGGCTGCTCCTCTTAACATTGACAAGGGGCAGCTCAGGGAACTTGCCTTGGAAAGAGCAAAAAACCGTCCTATCCGGGAAAGAATCATGGCATTTTTCCGGCGTGAAAAAAACCAGGACTACAAAGAAATAATCATAAATACTGAAGCTCTTGAGAGAAGGGTAGCTATGATGGAAAATGGCATTCTCCAAGCATTTGATATCGAGCGCTTGGATAAAGACCGGATGGTTGGGGCAATTTTTAAAGGAAAAGTCCAAAACCTGGAGGCTGGTTTAAAAGCGGCATTTGTGGATATTGGGCAGGAGAAAAATGCGTTTCTTCATTACTGGGATATGTTGCCAGGTGCAAATAACGATCCCTCGGTTGAGATAGTTCGTCAAAATAAAAAGAAAACAGCGGGTAAAGATGAGGCTAAATCAGTAGCTGATATTCCACGGGTATTTCCCATTGGTTCTGAAATTGTTGTACAAATCACAAAAGCCCAAATAGGTAGCAAAGGTCCCCGCACTACAACTAATCTTTCCTTGCCTGGACGCTTTTTAGTTCTTATGCCCTATGCCGGACAATGCGGAATATCTCGCAAAATTGAGGACAAGGCAGAACGTAAAAGATTAAAAAGAATTTTGTCTAATCTGTCGTTACGCGAAGGTATGGGCGTGATCATCCGTACCGCCGGACAGAACAAACCGGAACGTTTTTTTGTGAGGGACTTACATCTTCAGATGCAGCAATGGGATCAGATTGAGGCAAAGATTAAATCCGAGAAAAAGCCTTCTTTACTTTACCAAGAGCCAGATTTGATTGGGCTAACTGCTCGTGATTTTCTGACCGATGATGTAGACAGAGTACAAATAGATAATAGTGAAGACTATGAAAGATTGATCGATACAATTCAGAGAATATCCCCAAAGTCCAAGTCCAAAGTAGCATTATTTGAGGAGCAGATTCCTATCTTTGAGCGTTTCAATGTCGAAAGACAGATTGAACAGACATTCATGAGAAGAGTGCTGCTCCCCTCAGGCGGTGAAATTGTCATGGAAGAGACCGAAGCACTCGTCTCCATAGATGTTAATACAGGAAGTCATAAAGGAAACCGAAAAGATGGAAAGAACTTTATCCTGCAGGCGAACTTAGAAGCAGCATCAGAAGTAGCGAGACAGATGCGTCTTCGTAATCTTGGAGGACTTGTAATCATCGATTTTATTGATATGAAAAACCGAGGCGATCAGAGAAAGGTTTTTCAACGAATGAAAAGTGTGATGGCTGAAGATAAGGCAAAGCACAATATACTTCCTATATCTGAGCTTGGCATCATGCAGATTTCGAGGCAAAGACATGATGAGAGTAATTCTAGCGGTGTCTATGAGTCTTGCCCATACTGTAAAGGCAGAGGAATTGTCAAATCTCCTCGGGCTGTCAGCATAGAAATACAACGGGTTATATCTGGAGCAGTACGAAGAATTCATGCAGACAGTGGTGATGGGATCGAACTTAAGGTATTTTTACACCCTTCTGCACTTAGAAGATTGCGCGGACCGGATGCTTCCTTGCTTGATAAGTTGCAAAAGAACTATGGGTTGCAGGTAACTTTCGAAGCATCGGACAGTTATCACATGGAGAATTACAAAATAATTAATGAATCAACGGGGTCTGAAGTTCGCTGAATTTAAATAGTTAGTCCATGCGCATTTTTGCTGCATTCGATAAATTTAAGGATTCTTTCTCAGCACAGGAAGCAAGTGATATTCTTGCACAAGCTGCAAAAGAGTGCAGCTTTTCTGGTGAAATAACCAGCTATGCGTTAACAGATGGAGGAGAAGGGTTTTCAAAGATTTTAGCGGCTGGGGCTAACGGTAAAATTAACCCTGTGAATGCCAGAGATTCGTTAGGGAAAACCAAAGTCGCCACCTTTGCCCTTGTGAGAATCGAAAAGTTGAGGCTCGAAGTGAGGGAGTTGCTTGACCTGCCACTAAGAGGCAAGCTGGCAATTTTAGAAATGGCTTCGGTGTGCGGCTTGTCCGACCTCACCGCAGATCAGCGCAATCCATGGAAAACCACCTCCCTTGGTGTTGGCGATTTATTATTGGCAGCGAAGCAAAGTGGTGCGGATTATATTCTTTTGGGCATTGGTGGAAGTTCGACCAATGATATGGGACTCGGTGCCCTTTGTTCACTTGGTTTAAAGATTTACGACTCAAATGGGGAGGAACTTGATTTTCCAAGTCCCGAGTCTTGGTTGAAAGTGGCTTCTTTTGATGGCACTAAAATGGAATCATTGCCTCCCATTCGTATCGCTTGTGATGTTGATAATCCCTTGCTGGGTTTACGGGGGGCAACTCATCAGTTTGGTCCTCAAAAAGGCTTGAAAGATTCTCTTGTAGAGGAGCTTGAACAGCAAATGAGCAGCATGGAACATAAGCTTCGATTGCAATTTCCAAATTCTTCAAGTTTTCCAGATCAAAAGGGTGCTGGAGCTGCTGGAGGAATTGGTTACGGCCTTAGCATGCTGTATCAGGTACAATTTGTTGCCGGTTCAGAATTGGTTTCCAAGTGGATGCAAATTGAGCAAGCCGTCAAGTGGGCGGATGTAGTTTTTTGTGGAGAAGGAAGGTTTGATCATTCATCTATGGGGGGAAAGGGTCCATTTGAAGTTATTCGTCTAGCGGCGGAGCATAAAAAACCTACGGTTTTAATCTGCGGAAGTATTGAGGATGAAATGATTAATAAACTATCAAATTTAAACCCACTCCTATCTCATAAAGTATTGGCTAATCCAGATGTTAATTTGGAGCAAAATCTTAGTAACGGACCAAACTCTTTTCTTGGTGTTTGCAAAGGAATTCTAACGACATTACAGAGGGAGAAAAGCGAGCATTGTCCCGTCGAAAGGAATTTGCGTTTTAAACGCATAAAAAGATTAAAAAAGTTCCTGCGACCGCTGCCAAGACGATCAAATATTCACCGATATCCAGTTTTAAAATGGTTTGCCGATACTTCCTATAAAAGATCATATCTTTGGTCTTTCAGAGGAAAAGAGATTCGATCCGCCCTTTTTTTTGGTATTTGGATATCGATGTTGCCAATTGTGGGTATTCAAATGCTGGTGGTCTTTTTCTTTGCCTTATTACTCCGAGCAAATTTGCCCCTCATTGTGGCATTACAATGGATTTCCAATCCACTGACCATGGGCCCTATTTATTTTGCTGATTACAAAATTGGGATGGTTTTACTCGATCTTCTGGGATTTAATTACCCGAGAAATAAATTACTGAGCCCCAATTATGATTGGGCTCACTTTACCTACAAGGAATTGTTGCGATTAATTGATACTTTTCCTCCAATGCTCGTTGGAGGTTCAGTATTAGGGATTTCACTTGGTGTAATTGCTGTCTTTCTTTACAAAATTTTAAGCAGGTTTTACAAATAGTCTTATGTTAAATTGCCTTGGTAATATTCACATATTTTCTTCGCTGAAAAATATCTTATCTCCAAGCATTTTAGCTTTGGTTTTTAGTTTTTTCATTCCCAGTTTTTACGGCTATTCAAAAGTTGAGATTGGAATCGATTATTTAGAGAAACGGAAATTTGATATTCTTCGGAATAAGAGAATTGGTTTACTTACGCACCCGGCAGGGAAAAATTCCTTTGGGAAAAGCACTGTCATGGTGCTAAAAAATGCACCACAAGTTAATTTGGTCTCACTCTTTGGTCCAGAGCACGGAATTTATGGGGACGAGAAGGCTTCCGTGCCTGTGGATGATAAAATTGATCACCGCACTGGATTGCCAGTGTACTCTCTTTACGGAAAATTTCGTAAGCCCACTGAGCAGATGCTTGCAAACCTCGATGCACTCGTAATTGATCTTCAGGATGTGGGAGTTCGTTGTTACACCTACATTAGCTGTATGAAATATGCCATGGAGGCGTGCTTTGAGCAGGGGGTGGAAGTGGTCGTCCTGGATCGGCCCAACCCTTTGGGAGGTATCAAGGTTGCTGGGCCAATGATTGACTTGGAATGGATTAGTTATGTGGGGGCATTTCCTATGCCTTTTGTTCATGGTATGACCATTGGGGAGATTGCCCTTTGGTCCAAACAAGCGAAAGGAATACTGAATGTAGACGATTTAAAACGGAGGCAAGGAATCCTTACCGTTGTTCCAATGAATGGGTGGTCTCGTCAAATGACTTGGCCATCCACAGGGTTAACTTGGTGTCCTACATCGCCAAATATTCCACATTTAGACGCTGTTGCCGGTTACCCCATGACTGGATTGGGTGCACAATTAGGTAATTTCAGGCACGGAATTGGAACAAAGCACCCATTCAGGTTCCTTACTTTTAAGGGGAAAACTCCAGAGGAATTGCTTAAATCGCTGAATAACGAAGATTTGCCTGGCTTGGATTTTAGAATTTTGTCTGTAAAGAATTCAGCTGGCGGTACGGAGAGGGGAGTGTACATCATAATTTCAGATTGGAATTCATGGCACCCCACTGCATTGGCTTTTGCGATGATGGAATTGACCGCACGCTGGCAAAGTCCCAATCCTTTTCTATCTGCCAAAAAATCAGAGTCCACACTCTTTAATAAGCATGTTGGATCGAGCGATTGGTGGAATTATCTGGTAAATGCAGGAAATAGAGTGGATGGTAATAAATTTATGAATAAGTGGGAGATTGATGTCCAAAATTTTAGAAAGGATATTCAATCCTATCTGCTGTATGACTAGTAATTTTTAGCGGGCAAGTTCGTCTTGTGTGAGAATCCGAACTTGATGCAATCGTAATGCCTCTTC
Organism: Opitutales bacterium; assembly: GCA_038137235.1. Lineage (GTDB taxonomy): Bacteria > Verrucomicrobiota > Verrucomicrobiia > Opitutales > Seribacteraceae > Chordibacter. Next base: position 5,270 of record JAYQBI010000005.1, read on the forward strand.
TGCTGTATCCTCATCTTCCATGGCGATCGCAAGCACAGGCTTGCCGTTGGGTTGATGCAAAAAGGAGTATACATAATGGATATTAATTTCTGCACGAAGGAGAGATTGAGTGACTTTAAAGAGTGAAGAGGCGTCATTAAGTTCAACAGCAAGAATTAATCTCTCAGTAAAACTGATTGATTGTCCCTTAAGAAACCTGGCCAAGTCCTTGGGGTAATTAGTAACCAAGCGGATAACAGCAGAATCAGTGGTATCAAGAACAGAAATTGCAAGAATATGAATATCTTGCTCTTTAAGCATTGATACAAAGTCGTTTAGCCATCCGACTTTGTGTTCTGCATAAATAACAAACTGACGAATCAATTCCTTGCCAGGATTACGTAATGTAGATGAACCTTCTGTCGAATCAATCATACAACAATAAGAAAGAATATAAATGGAGTATAAACTATTTGTTGGTTATTGAGCACTTGCCTATCAACAGGTGACTTCGCTAGAGTTGCGGATAGTTTTTTGCTATGCTGAGGTACACAACATACTTTCTACCCATATTGTTTTTTTATCAAGCCCTTATTGGTGAGAAAGGATCAACCTTGATTGATCAGGATTTAGAAAGCTTGGAGCAATCAGCTGAAAAAGGAAATCCATATGCTGAGGGTTTTCTTGCCTTGTGCTATCTGCACGGAGATAAAGGCCTAAATATTTCCCATTCTGATGCACAATATTTTGCGAAAAAGTCCGCTAATCAGGGGCACTGGTTAGGGGAATTTGTTCTTGGGTTCCTCTATAGTATGCCGCCTCTTGGTCCTGATGAAAAGCGATTGGCTCAGCACTACCTTCAGGTTTTTCGAGAAAAGGATGGCACTTTGATTAAACTTGCCGCTGAAAGTGATCCAATTGCTTTGTATGTCCTAGGTGAGCTTTTTACTGTCGAAGGATTATCACCTTACATTTCCACAGACCTTGAGATGGCAGGAAAGTATTTCGAAATTTCTGCCGAGTCTGGCTATGCACCAGCCTGCTTACAGTTAGGTTTGATAAAAGTTTATGGTGTTAGCGGATTGACAGTTTCTAGTAACGACACCCAACAAAAAGAAGGAATTCACCAACTGGAAAAAGCCGTACAGGCAAAATTGCCTGCCGGTCACCATTATCTTGCTCGTTGCTACTTAGATGGGAATGGCATCCCTCAGGATCTTGAGATGGCGATGATCCATTTTCAAGCTGCCGCAGATCGTGGTTTTGGATTGTCTCAACTGGTAATGGCAGACTTTTTAAGGCAGGGATTGGTAGGCTCGGCTGACCTAGAAAAAGCTCTGGAGTATGCTCGATTAGCAAGCGAAAAAGGCATTGATGGTTCGGAAGAGAAGATTTCGGTTATAGAGGATTCCTTGTATGGTAAACCTTCTCCAAAGGATTTACCGGATAATAGCAATGGTTCCTTACACAAACCGAGCATAGAATTAGCGAAGCCAGTCAATGCTGAGCTTTCTGCTGTTAATAACGCGCTCTCGGATGAAAGTTTGATTAGTCAGAAAACAACCATCATTCTTCCACCATCTTATAACCGATCTGGAGAGAAAGATATGACTGCAGACAAGAGCTCTATTTCTAATCCAGTTCCTGAAACTGAGCATGCTTACAATGATTCAGAAAATGATACAAAGCAAAGCGTGGCGAGTTTACGGGAAGAGGGAAAAAGATTATACTGGAGTCAGCAAGGAAGCAGTTCTCTGTTAGAAGCCAGCAAGCTATTTAATCTTGCTGCTGAAATGGGAGATCCCGAATCAGCTCGGTATTTAGGCCTGATGTATTTACAGGGAAAAGGAGTCAAGAAAGATTCAAACGAAGCAATAAAATGGTTTGAAATAGCCTCCCAAGGTGGAGACGCGATGGCAAAAAGAAATTTGCAATCTCTGAAACGAATAATTCGTAAATGAGATGGCTGATTATTTTAAAGGTTTACTTGTGCTCAAGAAACAATTTACTTGAGGTTCAAATTTGGAGAGATGGCAGAGTGGTCGAATGCGCTGGTTTGCTAAACCGGTGAGGAGCTAATCGTTCCTCCACGGGTTCGAATCCCGTTCTCTCCGCCACATATTCCCAGTGAAAAACAATTTTTTTAAAGGCTTTCTTTACTTGGTAATTGTTACCTTGCTTGTATCGATGAGTAGTTGTCGAAAGCCAGTTTACTTAAATCGCTACGATTCGTATTCCAGTGTCGAGACATCTAGGTATGAAAACTCGGGTCCAGTTTACAGAAAATCTAATTTAGAATTATTGTTACTTGGCAAAAATCGTTGGGAAACACAAAAATTGCTTGGGGAACCAAATGGACGTTCATTAAATCAAAGAAATGAGCATATATGGGATTATCGGCGTGCTGCAATTGATGATAAGACTGGGGAGATTTTCGAGTGGTCACTCATCACCTTAACTTTCACAACTGGTAAGTGTTCTGGGATTGACCTTACATTGCAGAGAAGTCCCCCGCTCTTACAAAAACCTTAATGATTTTGAGGATTAAATCCTTACCATAAATTATTTTGGAAGTCTTATAATTGAAATTCCATTCCCTTTCGAATCAAAGGAGATATTCTTACCTACTGAATTCTTGATAGAAAGTAAGTTTCCGGATGAGCAGGTTATAACTAACGCATTAGGGTCATAAATAAATGCGGATTCTCCTGTTTTCATTTTAAGCCATTCAATTTCATTTCCTTTTCCATCTTGCACAAGGGCCCAAAGATCTCCATTTGCAGTTAATGTAAACCTCGGATTATCTGTTTTTCCTGAGAGCGATGAAAACGCAGGTGTTTGAAGCGAGGAAGAGGGGGGAGGTGCCGAGGGTGGTATGTAGTTGTAATTTTTATCCGAATAAGTGTCTAGGGAGCTTTCATCAGTAATTTGAGATTCTGAACTTAATGATCTTGGGGCATTTGGTTCAGGTCGAGCAGAGTTATAATCATCATTACTCTGAAAATTCTCCTGAGGGAAAGGGAAACTGGGATAGGGTGGGGGGGCATCTGGAATTGAATTTGGGTTGCGGGAGTAGCAACCTAACAAAGTAAAAGAGGCAATGAGTGTGCATAAGGTGCTAACTCTCTGTGTGCTTTTACAATATTTACGCAACATCATATACAATTTATTTCATAGAGATTGAACCTGCTTGTTCAAATGAAAACTGAAACTTTTACTAATTACACTCTTGATGATTTACCGTAACTGACACCATTTTCAAATGATCTAGTTATAAAAACAAGAAATTCGTATATAAAAAGTGATAAATAAATTAAAATAGTTGCCTAAAAATTCACGAAATATAAGTATCTAATCAATTCGTGTAATTACACAATCCGGCTCCGTCAGTTTGGGCAAGACTGGCGGAGCTTTTTTGTTTATATCCAACTACTCCTTGCTAGTTTTTCTTATTTTAATTAGATGGGGTTGGTATGACATATTTAAAAATTCTCGTTTTCTCGATCTTAGTAACTATATTCTGTCACAGTAAAAATTTGCTATTAGCCCAAACAGCCAAGCAGCCAATTTCTCCTCCCAGATTACCTGCCAACATACCACCGCCTCCAAGCTTTAATAGCTTTTCGTCAAAAAATGGCAGATATCAAATAGTGAGTGCTGAATACTACTCACAAGATGCAAAGCCGTACCTCTACAAGCGACTTGTAAAAATTGATACATCTACTGGAAAAACTTGGATATTAAAATCGGTGGGGGGACCAGGAAAGGAAAGAAGAGAATGGATTGAGATGGTCGAAAATTAATAAATCCAACTCCCGAGTTATTAACCAGATTGCTCAGAGATATGATTAATCTTGGCTTCTAGTCCTTCCAGTCGTTTTGAAAGTTTTTTAGTTCTCAAGGAGAAGTGCCCGACTAGTAAAAGCACGCCAATCAGAGAGAGCAATACTTTGCCAATTGGAAATGAGCCCCAATATTCATTCCAAACAAGATACAACGAGGATGATCCGAGAAAAACAAATGACAGGATTATTCCCGCATTGATAAAATAACCACCCATTCCATTGGGTCGCATTCTTCCCATTATACTTGGATTATTTAATACCAGTGCAAAGGATAGAAGGGCAAAGGGAAGAATTGCCAAACTTATAAAATAGGTAGGGTCGCTTACCCAATTATCCTGATCCGACCAAACAAAAGGTCCAATTGAAGCAATAGCCAAAAGCAGCGAGCCAGATTGAAAAGCAGGACCCTTGTGCGGCTTACCTAAGACTTCACAAACCAAGTGTCCGTTAATGATCATGAGAATTACGATGGTGGAAAGGGTGATGGCAAAAATGGTAAGTCCAAGAAGGTAGGTAAAATAGGTTCCACCAGTTTGAGAAAGCGAAGCAATCCATTGTTTGACACTTTTACCAGCAATTACACTGGCTAATCTTTTTTCATCGTTACTAAGAGCACTCAATAAAGCATCCTGCTGGAAGGGCGCCATATCCTTGAACCTTTCGCTACCAATTTCATGAACGATCCTTTGATTTAATAAATCAACAGTCACAGCATCCTCTAGGAGTTCAACATCTGATACAATGACATCTCTTTGTTGAAAGGCAATTGTTGAGAGCAAAGTTAAACAAACAGAAACAATGGAGAAAGGCAAAAAACCGGTGGTGAACAAATTGAATTTCGAGAAGCGATCATGTGACCTTCTCCAATTCCTGTTTAATAAAAGTAAAGGCAGTGCGAACATAAGGTTCACGCCAAGCGTGGATGAGAAACAGACGAGGGCTAATTCTCTTTGCTTAAGAAGGATTTTTTCTTCCCAAAACATTTTCATTTCGCCTGAATTTTCCAAGAGAGTTGAGAAAAGGGGTGATGGTTCAATTAGCAAGCTGTAGGAAGGCACGAGACTTTGCAATATGGCTCCAAGGGAAATACCTGAACTTGGTAAGAATAAAATAACTGAACTGATTGCAGAAAAAATTACAAAGAGGACCAAGAGTTTTATTGTCCAAGAAAAAATAGAAGATCGGGGCCCATGCCTTTCGTAAATGAATGACAAACCTACTGACAAAAAAAGAAGTACTACCGCTATTAAGACCCGTCCTCCTTTATTATCCAGGGAGGGCAGTAAAGTTGCCACAACCGCATCTGCTCCAAGCCTGAACTGGGGCATGCACCATGTAAAACTCGTAATGATAGCAGAAACCGCAAGCCAAGTGGCTAAAGATTTATTCCAATCGTTTTTAAGAATTACAAAAAGGCTCTGTTGTGTATTTAGAGTAATCTGTGAAATTGCAAAAAGGGTAAACATACCCAGTAACATCGCAGTTGCCTGAATCCATAAACCATCAAGGCCTAATCTTTGACCAAGCCCAACTGATCCAATTAAAGAACCTGCACTAAGGCTGGCTGCAGCAATCCACCATCCGGGTCCGGTAATTTTGGAATAACCAAAAAGAGCTTTTACATTTCCCGCAGATTGGCAACTTTCCAGGATTTTTACTTCCTTGCTAATATCTGACATTTTGTGGAAGCAAAACTAAGTTATTTAATGCACGCAACGGCAGTTAAATTTTAGCGGACGATCATTTTGCCGCGCATCATTGCAAAATGACCAGGGAAAGTGCACACATATTCATATTCTCCCGTTTCATTGGGTGCTTTAAAGATTACAACTTCAGACTCGCCTGGACCAAGTAGCCTAGTCGATGCGATCACATCACCAAGAAGGGATTTTGGGAGAGGATTTGTAGCACTACCACCAGAAGCAAGGACTTTTTGCCCAAAAGTGATGGCACTGATATCTTTTTTTAGAATGACTAGATTATGACCCATAGCAATTTTGGGCATTGAGCCAATGTTCTTGAAAGTTAATCGCAAGCTTTGCTGCGCATTTGCCTCAAAGCTTTTTACATCAAACTGCATCGCATCATTCCCGGTAATTGTGATTTCCTTAGCCGGAGAGGATTCATTGGCGAAAAGAAATGAAAAAAGACACAACTTAAAAATAAGAAAGTAGGACAATTTAATCATCGGCGTTATTAGTTGGTGGTTCTCTTGATGGTAATGTTGGGAAAACTATACTTTGCTCATCGGAGCATACCGATAGTAAACCTCGAGCATTAATACTGTAAGTGCATGCCTGAAAATAGCGGATTCACCATGAAAATGAAGACCAAGTTTCCAGCGTCCGTTTTCCTGCTGTCCGGCAGCAACTACTTCCTGAAATGATTTATTCCATTCTCTCCAAAATATTCCACTAAGAGCACCCGTGGATTGAAAGCATGCCTGTGCATGATAATACCATTCATAAGCGTCAACTTTAGTCCATGAATCTGATAGCCTGTTTTGAACGATAAATTCAAGCCCTTGCTTTACTTCCTGAGACTTGGCTTCTTTCCACACTTGCAGGCAAAGTACACCGGCTCCGGTGATGGATCCTCTTCCAGGACCACCATACCTTGCCGCTTCGTTGCCTTGGGGTGTATACATAAATTTACCTGAACCTTTTTCCTGACATTTCTTGACATAGGAAATTGCGTTATCCATGGCATCATCAAGGCCGTTGAATTGAATGCCAGTTAAGGCGGCTGCTTTCAATGCCTGTACGCACCAACTTGATAAAGATAAGTCGACAGCTGCGGCAACCCCTCTTCCAAATCCATAACCCCAGCCTCCATTTGGATTTTGTCCTTCTATGATTAAATTCACCGCTCTGGTTGCATATTCTTTGAGCTTGGGAATCTTTGTCATGGTGTATGCCTCGCAAAGAGCGTAAGTGCGAATAGCATGCGAATAGGCACCGAATTGCATATCTGTAGTCCCGCCGCCTTTTAAACCGAGAAAAGTTCCGCTTTCATCACGGTTTGCTAATTTATCTGGAGCACTTGCAGTAATATAATTGATGGCTTTTTTAACAGTCTCGCCAAATTCTGGAGAATCCTGAAGTTCACAATGTCCCAAAAAAGCAAGTAAAGCTAGGGCAGTCATACCATCCCTGTGCAAAGGATTACTTCGGTAGCGAAACGGCTTTTCCTCTGAATTCATGTCCTGCAACCCCCAACCTCCATCTTTATCCTGCACTTCTTTTAGCCATCCCAAACCTTTAATGATTGCCTCTTCTGTAGATGGTTTTCCTCCGCCAGATCGTAAGCGTTCCATCCTTTTTTTAGGGTCGCAGCGCTGTTGCATCACCTTAGGAAGGCTTAAACTAACTCCCTTTAGAGCACTCTTCATCTTCTGATTGTTCATCGTTGAAGTCTGGGACATGGTAGGAGGTGCCGCTTCAACTACGGGAGCAAGATCTTTTACATCAAGTTCATTAAAATCAGGCAATGAGATGTCGGATACAGCAGTGGTTTTAAAAGTTTGCTGGCTCGTTGGTTGAGCCTTTTTCTGACGTTGCATCAGCTTGACTACTTTTTGCTTTTCTTGTTGTTGTTGCTGGGCAGGAGCACCAGCATCCCCAAAATCTGAGCCACTTTCTTCTCCAACAGGTACGATTATTGTCCAAGCAAGCATGAAGCCAATGATTCCCACGATTGTACCGAGTGAAATCAAGAGGCTATTTAGCAATCTGTATTCACGTAAATACTTTCCAAACGCTCCCTCTACGGGGGGAACTTCGGTTTGATGGGCCTGTGTTTCCTCGACTATTTCTTCGGGAATGGAAACTTCTTCGACTTCGGATTCTTCGTCCATGGCTGATAAGGGTGGAATTGTATTAGGTTAGAAGTTATTGACGAAGATGGACAAAGGTCAAGCAAGCACGAAACAGAAATTTTTTTTAATAGTGCAAATTGACTGAAAAGAAAAAAGCTATTTGCATAAAATCTGGATGAAATTTCGAACTCTTTTGTTTATTTTTATTTTAATATTACAGACACAGTTATTTTACTGCGAAGGATCGGACGGGTTGGTTGATCAAAATGATACATCTTTTCCTCGTGTTATTGATTTGGGCGGCGGGAAATTTGACTTCGGAGGTGTACTTATTGATCAAAAACTAAAAAGGTTATCCTTCGACGCAGTTTGTAACCAGACAAGTGGTCTTGTTGAATACGCTTTGGTTCATCAAAGTGGAAAATTACACGAATCTCTATTCAGTACAAAAATACCACCGCGATGGATTCATGCTTGCTTACTACTGTTAAAGGCAAAGCCCATTGGTGTGAACTTTTTATCTCAGGAATTTAAATCTCAACAGGCAGAAGACATGATGCCTGAGTATCAGGTGAATGCACAAGTTTCATGGGAAGAAAACGAATCTATTATTACACGGGAAATTTTTGAACTGGTTTTTAACCAATTGTCTGAGCGCACATTGGAAGCTCGTCCTTTTTTATTTACCGGTTCAAGGACAATCGAGGGGAATTATATGGCAGGAGTGGAAGGTTCGATTCTTGCAATTTATCATGATAGAAATGCAATTATAAATAGTTTGGATCCAGAAAGTATATCGGATGACTCATGGGTAGTTTTTCATGAAAAGATGCCTCCTTTGGATAAAAGAGTAAGATTTTACATTCAAGTTCTTGCGGGAGAGAGGTCCCTGTAATATTCAATGATAATATGAAGTCTTTCATCCGATCTCTCTTTTTGGTTACAGGATGTTTATTACCCCTGTTCAAACTATTCTCTGTGCCCGGTGAATCATTGAGAAATGAGATTGAGAGGGCTTTGGATAAAGGAATAAAATGGCTTTACCAGGAGCAGAATTCAACCACTGGAAACTGGGGCAATGATCAATATCCTGCACTTACCGCTCTGGCTTTACGGGCAACGCTTGGTCATCCCTCCGTAGCCGAACAAAAAAAGTACTCCGAGTATGTAGAAAATGGATTTTCTTTCCTCAGAACAAAAGTACAGACTGATGGAGGCATTTATGGGAAGGGATTAGCATCTTACAATACATCGATATGCCTGATGGCCTTTTTACAACTAAATGACAAGGGAGATGAAGAAATTATCAAACAAGCACGTCGATTTATTATTAACCAGCAGTCAGATTTTGACCGAAAAGGAGAAGTGGATAATATTTTCGATGGTGGTGTGGGTTACGGGTCGACATGGGCTCACTCAGATTTGTCGAACACACATTTGGCAATGGAGGCACTTTTTTATGCAAAAAACACCATAGGCTCAAAAGAGAAAGATGGACTAGACTTGGACTGGGATGCGGCCATTCAATTTGTGAGTAGATGCCAAAATTTGTCAGAAAAAAATGACGAACCCTGGGTTAGTGTATTTCCTGAAGACCAGGGAGGCTTTGTATATTTTCCTGGAAAAAGTATGGCCGGGGAGAGGGTTGACTCAACGGGGCGGGTATCTCTTCGCTCATACGGGAGCATGAGTTACGCTGGACTTCTCAGTTTTATCTATTCTGAAATGAGTCCAACCGACGAGCGTGTAATTGCGGTTAGAAACTGGTTGAAACAAAATTACACCATCGAAGAAAATCCAGGGATGGAATTACAGGGGCTTTACTATTATTACCATACGATGGCAAAAGCACTGACCCTATCTGGAATTCAAAAAGTGGTTGATGGTAAGGGAAATGAAGTGGATTGGAAAAGCCAGCTCGCGGTCCGGCTTTTTGACCTTCAGGACGACCAAGGATTTTGGGTCAATCAATCTGGCAGATGGTGGGAGAAGGACCCTATTTTAGTAACCTGTTATGCATTGCTGGCCTTGGAAAGAATCTATTATGCAATGTAAGCTACTTATTTGCTTATTGACCGGCTTTTTGGGTTTTAATCTTTGGACTTATGGTGAAAAAAATCTTTTCCCAGAATCTCCTGACCTGCCCTCTGTGGAAAGTGGATATCTTTTCTCATTATTAAACAAGGGAGATGACCGGGAAAGATCGATTTTAAAACTTCAGCAGGGAGGATATCTTGGCTACCGAGAACTACACTCCAACCTGATCAAGTCTCCAGTTAGGTGGGATGGTCACGCGTTTGAACTTACCTGCAAATATAATCATCAAGGATTGTTGGAACTTTGCTTGATTCAAGGGGAGTCGGGATGGCAAGATTTTTTCTATGATGACATAGTTCATCCACAGTGGCTTGCATTGCGCACTCGAGTTACCCGTACCTATGGCAAGCCAGTTGAAATTACCAAGTTTCCTGCATACGAACAGGTGCCATACAATGATAAAGGAGGTTTTGTTACTGACCGTTGGGAACTAAAAGACCGAACTTTATTGTTAAGTTTACAATCCTACTCCCAGGAAGATTGCTGTACCAGGCAGGTGCTCGACTTTTCTTGCTGCATATTGCTGATTCAGCCAAAATAAGTTAAGAAACAAATCTTTTACAAGTTACATAGTTAAATATTTTAAATGGGTATTTTCTCAAAATTCAAATCGGGCCTAAAGAGGGGATCAGCAGTTCTTCAGGGTGCGTTTGAACGCGTGGGGGGACGCGGTTCCCTAAATCAAGAAGATCTGTTTGAAATCGAAGAAGCTTTTTACGCCTGCGATTTTGGTCCCGAAACTACGGAGGAAGTGCTAGAAGAGATAAAGATTTCTTTCCGTGATCAAAAGAAAGCAGACGATGTAGGGTTGGTTAATACTGCCCGTACTGTCTTATCGAAAATCTTATCGGGTTCCGAGGGCAAGCTGGATCATTCCAATGATCCATCCCCGCAGGTAATCTGCCTAGTTGGAGTAAATGGTTCTGGTAAGACTACGACCTGTGCTAAGTTAGGGCACCAACTTAGTTCAGCTGGAAAGTCGGTGATGATTGGAGCTTGCGATACCTTTCGGGCTGCCGCAACCGAGCAATTAAAAGAATGGTCAAATCGATTATCACTTGATTTGGTTTCGGGCCACCATGGTTCGGATGCGGCTGCAGTAGCCTTCGATGCATATGCCTCGGCTTTAGCAAAGCAAACAGATTATCTGCTTCTCGATACGGCAGGTAGGTTACATGTAAAGGATAACCTGATGGACGAGTTGTCCAAGCTTAAGCGAGTGATCCAAAAAAGGGAGCCTGCAGCACCTCAGCATTCGTGGTTGGTTGTGGATGGTTCCACTGGTACAAATGGCTTACTTCAGGCAAAGGTTTTTCATCAAAAGTTTGGCCTGAATGGTGTGGTTGTTACCAAACTGGATGGAACATCCAAGGGTGGCGTAATCGTTTCAATTTACCGTGAGTTAGGCTTACCCATATTTTATCTTGGCCTGGGTGAACAACCAGACGACCTGCAGCCTTTTTCAGTAGAAAATTACTTGGATTCATTATTTCCTGCATCTTTGGCATCCGTGAATGCATAGAGAAAAAGTTCGATTAACCTGCAGAAAAAATATCGTTCAATGAAGGAATCATTTTGGGTTGAATTGGAAGATCGTAGGTATCCGATTACGATTGGTACAGGAATCTCCGATGAATTGACACTTGAAAGAGACAGGATGATTCATTCTGGTACTAAAGGTGCGGTAATCGTTGATGAGGGAGTTATCTTGGCAAATCCTGAGATTTGCAGAAATATTATAGGTGAACTTCCAAAACTTGTCGTTCCCTCAGGTGAGAGCACTAAATGCCAGGAATATCTCGTTGAAATTTGGGACTTCCTCGCGAAACATAAAATTGACCGTTCTGGTTTTCTGTTTGCACTTGGTGGTGGAGTAACTGGGGATCTTGCTGGTTTTGCAGCAGCCACTTTTCTGCGCGGAATCTCATTTTATCAAATTCCCAGTACCCTGCTTGCAATGGTGGACAGTTCTGTTGGAGGTAAAACGGGAATTAATTTAAGCAGCGGGAAAAACTTAGTTGGATCTTTCCATCAACCTAAGGCTGTTTGGGCTGACTTAAATTTGCTTGATACTCTTCCGCAAAGAGAGTTTTCAGCCGGAATGGCGGAGGTTGTGAAATACGGACTTCTTGGCGACAGGAATTTATACGAACAGCTGCTTTCAAGAAAAGAGACATTGAACTCTAAATCTTTTGATTTAGTAAAAATAATCAGACGATGTTGCGAAAATAAAGCAGCCATTGTGGAGGGGGATGAGCGAGAAACGAACACTGAAGCGGGTGGTCGGGCATTATTAAATCTTGGCCACACCTTTGCCCATGCCATCGAATCTGTTTCAGGGTACGGAACATACCTCCACGGAGAAGCAGTTTCGATTGGTTTAGTTTGTGCGTGGCGCCTTTCGGCGGAACTGGGTGAATTCAATGAGGAGGAGAATGAATTTATTGATTTCCTGCACCAATATAATTTACCCACTTCTTTATCCCAGCCGCTCAAGATTGATCAACTAGTCCGTGCGATGCAGTCCGATAAAAAAGTAAGTCATGGAAAATTGCGCTTTGTACTCCTGCGAGACATTGGAAATGCATTTCAGAAAGAAATAGAATCAGCTCAACTAGTCGAAAGGGTTTTAATGTCCGTAGGAGCATCCTAACCGGCCGGCAATTATCTAGATCGATATGGTTGAGCATGATTTGGTTGAAGCCTATTTTGAAAGCAATGGTTTTTTGGTCCATTCAGCGGGAAATTCAGCCTTCACCCAGACAAAGCGTAAGTTTGATCCATTAACCACTATTGCAGTAATGAACCCAAGGGTGAATGATAATTCCTTAGGTTCTGGAGTACGTTTGTTTTCCGGAGATTTGCAGAGAATAAGAACTGGGATAGTTGGCATTCTTGGATGGACTAATAGTTCTTTTTCTCCAGCGGTCATGAGCAACGACACCAGGCAAGTGAAATTCCTCAAACAACAATTGTCCAAAGAGCAACTGGACGATTGTTTTAACCCGGATTTCCCGATTTGGGAGGGAGGGGGGAGTTCATTTTTAAAATTGCTGGTCGTTCCATCCTTACCTGCAAATAATGACAAAATGAAAGAAGCTGTAGAGTTCGTTAGATCCCTTGGTGTAGAAGGCGTCCTCACTCTCCGGTCTATTTTAGAAAACCTTTTTCGGCAGACATCCCCCAACTTGATTAAAGATTTACCATCTGTATTTAAAATATTTGGGTTAATAAAGGCATATGGATTAGCCAAGGACCCTCAAATGGAGATTTTTAAGGAAACATGATAATTCTTAATTCATGAGAGGAGAGGAAAATATTCATCCCACGGCAGTAATTGATGACGGGGTCGAACTTGGTAATGGTTGTCAAGTTGGACCTTATGCATACTTGCAAAGAGGAGCAATTCTGGGAGAGAATTGCTTGGTTCATTCTCATGCCGTAATTAAAACCCATGCCCGGTTGGGAAATGCTGTCGAGGTGGGACATTTCGCTGTGATTGGCGGGAACCCCCAACATCTTTCTTTTGATACATCAATTAATTCGAGCGTTTTTATTGGCAGTAATACCCGTCTCGGGGAAGGTGTAACGATTCATCGTTCCATTGAGAAAGACGGTGTTACTTCAATAGGCAGGGATTGCTTCTTAATGGGTTACACCCATGTTGCTCATGACTGTAAGTTGGGTGACCGCGTAATCATGGCAAATGGATCGTTACTTGGTGGGCATGCCGAGATAGGGGACGATGTTTTTATCGGTGGTGGTGCGGCAATTCACCAATTTGTAAGAATTGGACTAGGTGCAATGATTGGAGGACTTGCAGAAATTTCTTTGGAAGTGGCCCCTCAACTTTTAGTAAGTGGAAGAAATGAAGTGGCGGGATTAAATCTTGTTGGTTTGCGCAGAAGAAACTCAAAATCTGAAGACATCAAAGAACTCAAGCAAGCGTATCATCTGATTATGAGGGACGGAAACTTGATTGATCACGCCCGAAAAATTCTTGCTGAGCATGGGAATGATTTTTCGGAGCTAGCCCTTGGCTTTGCCCGGTTTTTTATTAAATCAAAGCGCGGATATGCACGTCCCCATAAAAGGAATTCAAAGTAATCCTATTATGAAGTTTTCCAACACTGTAGAATATTGATGAATTTACCGGATCGATTGCCCCCGGGCTTGCTTGAAGCAAATGAAAAACTTGTAAAGCTCACAGCACCAGCAGCCCAAAAGATTGAACAACTTGTTGCACGAGAGAATTCGGGTGATTATTTACGGATTAAAATTACCGGAGGTGGTTGTAATGGATTATCGTACAAAATGAAATTTGTACCCGATTACAAGGATGGGGATCTTTTTGTACTTTCTCAAAAAACAAAAGTTCTCATTGATTCTAAAACGGCACTTTATTTACGAGGCACAACATTGGATTATTCAGATAAGTTGGTTGCAGGCGGGTTTAAGTTTGCTAACCCAAATGCGAAGGCCAGTTGTAGCTGTGGTGAAAGTTTTAATCTGTGAGTGTTATTTTCTAAATAAATTCTTGCAAACACCTTCCTTAAAAAGAGAATGGAGAAAATCGTTTTACCCCATAATCATAAATATGTCTAAATTCAGCTAACCACATGGCACCTGCACCGCGTGGTAAAAACAATAAACGGTTTAACAACCGTAACTATATCAGGAAAAACGACAAAATCCGTGCCCGTGAGGTGCGCGTGATTGGACCAGATGGTGATATGCTTGGAGTCATGCCCCCAGAGGAGGCAGTAAAGATTGCCAAGTCACATGGCTTGGACTTGGTCGAGGTTGCTGCCAACGCACAACCTCCAGTTTGCCGAATTTTGGAGTTTGGAAAGTACAAGTATGAACTTAGCAAAAATAAAAAGAACAAGGAAAAGACTGCTAAGCGAATCAAAGAGGCAAAATTTCGACCACGAATCGAAGAACATGATTACATTACCAAGCTTAGACGTTCCGAAAAATTTTTACATCAGGGAAATAAGTTAAAGATTACACTTATGTTCCGGGGTCGTGAGATGGAGCACATCAACATTGGCATGGATGTAGTGCACCGTGCAATTAATGATCTTTCAGGTGTTGGTCGTCCTGACGATGAACCCAAGCTTAATGGCAGATTCATCATGGTAAACTTATCTCCACTGCCTGCTACCCAGCGTGTGCTCAAGTATAATACCGCGGAAGAGGCAGAGGTAGAGGAACCAGATGATGTCGACGATGAGGTAAGTGTCAGCGAGGAGGATTCTGTTCCTAAGGAGGAAACTGCCTCCTAACAAATTTATAACTCTTTCATTCCAGTACAGAAGATGAAGTTCTTTTTACTGGTTGGCTTAGGTGGTTGTATCGGATCAGTACTTCGTGCCGGTATAGGTCAACTGTTTGTTGGTTTCGGCTGGAGTACTATCTTGGTAAATTTATTAGGTGCATTCTTGATCGGACTATTTGCAAGGTATGCAGAAGGATTCTCTGAGCCTGATTTGTTTAAAGCATTTTGGATGATTGGTATTTGTGGAGGTTTTACCACTTTCTCCGCCTTTGGGATGGAGCTTTTCGATTGGCTGGCAAATGGGAGGTGGCGTATTGCAGTTCTTTACGCGGCAACCAATGTTTTAGGTACACTACTTTTTGTAATTGTAGGGTATCGTTTGGGTACATGGCTAAATTCTGGTTAAGCCAAGTAAGCTTTTCATCTTCCAGTGCATTTTCGTCCTTGATTCTTGATTAAATTAGTAGTTTTTGTGATATTTTAAAGGTGTCGGGACGATTATTAGTCTTATTTTTTTACCTTTTTTTTTCAGAGCTTTCATTTGGAGGAGTTGCCCCTAATCCATTCCTAAGGCCTGGCTCAGGTAAAGCAAAACCACCTCCGGCAGTACCTGCTCCTCCGCCACCACCACCAATCAGTCAGGAGGTTGTAAAGGAGGTTGAGTTCAGGGGTTTTTTTCTGCTCAAGGGAGTTCCTCACTTTTGTATTTTTAACAAGAAGGCAAATTTTGGAGAGTGGATTAGATTATCGGAAAAAACCCATGAATCTTTCCTGGCAGAATCTTTCGACCTAGAATCCGAAACCCTTACCCTTGCATTTAATGGTCAGAGTTTTCAACTCACCCTTGAGCAATCAAAGGGCGGGAATTCTGTCAATGGAGGTTTGGCTAAATCATCAGTTCCTAAACTCCCTGCACCCACTACTAAAACGAGTGCCAGTACCCCCAAGGTCATGCCACCTAAGCCACGCTCAACTCCCCAGTTGCCAGACTGGTTAGTTCAACGTTCTCAAAAATCTGGTATTTCAAATTCTTCAACCCCGGGTAGCCGGGTTTCAAATTCTTTCCAATCATCAAGCGGGGCGGTTTTGCCAGGAGTCATTCCTCCTCGAAGGCCTCAGTCACTTACTTCACCTTCACCGCGGGCAAACAGTGGTTCACTTCCGGGGGTTCCCTCCTCGGTAAGCCCTGTTTCGCAAGTTAGTACCCCGGTCTCGACTTCATCGTCGGTTGGTGGTGCTTCCCTTAATCAAGGGACTAATTCAGGTGTCACATCATCAATTTCTAACCCTGTATCATCTCAGGGAGATGAAATTGATTTAAGTACACTTCCTCCACCACCGCCGCCTCCCAATATTTTGCCTCCTAGTGGGCCTCCTGATATCATTCCCTCAAGAGATGAGTAAGATTGTTGCCTTCCTCGTAATTCTTTTTACCTGGAACATTTTAGTGTCTGGGAATGACCGCAGAATTGGGAAACTTTACCAGCAGGATTGGGAGTCATATTTTGCACTTGGGGCAAATGCTTTTCCTTATATTCCCTCGGAAACGATACCAGATTTCTCTCCAGTGGGAGCTTTACTCTCCCGTTCTGGTACGGTTGGAAGCGGCACTTTAATTGCTCCAAATGTGGTGATTACTGCGGCCCATGTAATTCGAAATTCATATGCTGATAATGTGGTTCCTTCGGATTGGGAATTTCTTCTTGGAGCAAATGAGGAATGGTCCAGTTCTCAAAGAAAAACTCAAGTTTCTAATATTCTCCTTCATCCTGGATGGGAAGCACGCCAAAATCGAAATAACCGCTATGGAGATGGAGATGAATTGGGGGTAGATGTTGCTCTTATTTATTTAGAAAAGTCAATAGATGGGCTTTTTCCTGCCCGCTTGCCCAAAACCAACGACGATCCTTTAGGTCTCCGTGCGGTACTTGCCGGATATGGTACATTGGTTGAAGGCATAAATGGAAATCGTGATACATCCAATCAAAGAAGGGTGGGAGGAGAAAATACTTTTGATCGTTCTGTGCCCAAAGTTTTCAAAGAAGGCGTGCCCGATCAACATTTGGGCGGATTACTTGCCATTGATTTTGATTCCTCCACGGATAGCCACAATACTCTTGGGTCAGATAAACCGATCATGGATTTGCTTGGCACTGGTGAAAGTGCAATGTCTCCCTTGCCGCTTGAGGCGAGCACTGCTTATGGAGATAGCGGCGGACCCGCCTTTGCATATACTCAGGAGGACTGGCGTGTTCATGGAGTGGTTTCGTATGGCACCAATAATTCCCGTTACGGAGATGTCACCGTTTTTACCCGCCTTGCCTCGCATTATGATTGGATCGTACAAAATATTCCTACCTGGCCGAGTGCCCGCACCATTGGGTATGATAACTGGCGTGAAAGCCGTTGGTGGGGTATATTTCTTCCTCTTCAGGATGGTTGGAATTACCATAGCTTAACCGGTTGGAACTATGTTCTAGAGGAATCGGAAGATTCTTTTTGGGCGTGGCATCCTTCAATGGGGTGGGGTTGGTACTCCTCAAAAGTATATCCTTTCTTTTTCGATCTTTTATCAGATGACTGGTATTTTTTAAGCCTTGAGCATACAAAGCCCGGAAGCATTCTTCGGTATAACTACAGAATTTCTGATTGGGAGTTTGTTAGGGAAAATTAAACTAATACAAAATCGTTAAAGATGGGAACGGTTGCCACTCTTATTCAAAGGCGTGATCTTTTATGGCAATTTCTTGCACGTAATATCAAGGCCCGTCATCGAGGAAGTTGGCTTGGTTCAACCTGGTTGATCGCGAATCCATTGCTTATGCTATGCCTTTATGTGTTTGCCTTTGGAATTGTTTTTGGTGGCCGGTTTACAAATTCCCCCAATGAATCAACTTGGGATTATGCATTGGGCGTATTTATTGGATTAAATGTTATGGGGCTGGTTTCTGGAATCATTTCATCTTCCCCAGGAGTCATTTTAAGTCATCCGAATTTTGTCAGAAAAGTGGTATTTCCCTTGGAAATTCTTCCTGCTGCATTGGTGGGTGCATTGGTTTTCGATCTATTAATTGGGTTTTGCCTCAGTTTATTGGGTATTGCCGTTCTGGGTCCGGGGTTAGGTTTTGATTGCTTACTTACATTTTTCTTACTTATGCCGGTTATTTTAACTAGCCTGGGCCTATCATTAGTCCTATCGGCCTTGGGGGTATACCTAAGGGATATTAGCCAGTTAAGTTCATTTTTCAGTCTGGCTCTATTGTATTCGAGTGGAGTTTTTTATTCTGCAGACAAAGCAATGGAAACAGTCCCGCAGTTTTGGAGTATTTTACAATGGAATCCTCTCCTGCAGATAATTGATTGCCTCAGGAATTTTCTCTTATGGGGGAATCAACCAAACTGGTGGTGGGTTGGGTATGCTTGGCTTTTTGGGATAGGGCTATTCTTACTTGGATCTTTTTGTTTTCAGCGACTTCGTCCAACTTTTGGTGATATAGTCTGATCTATTATCTATTTAGAGCCTACTAACGGTGCATACAGAGCATGGGCTACATTTTCCCAAGTGTGCTGATTTGCCCAACTTACGCTATTTTCTGCAAGTGAGTTTCTTACATTCTCATCGTTGATCAGCAGCTCAATTTTTTCAGTTAAATCATTTGGATTAGAAGGACTTACCAAAAAGCCTGTTTTCCCATCCCGTACAGCATCTTCCACTCCTCCCGTTTTATGGGCAATGATGGGAAGACCATGGGCAGATGCCTCTAGGTAGACAAAGCCAAAACCTTCGACACTTTTTGTTCTTGGTATTGAAGTCAGGGCAAAAAAGTCTGCTTCGTTGTAGGCTTGCTGAAGTTCCTGATCCAGAAGGTCACCAGTAAAAACCACCTCACATCCGCATGCGTCTGCAAACTTTTTTATTTTGTTGAAATAGCCTTGGCGAATAATTGGACCCACAAATTTGCAACAAATCTTTTGTTTTGAAATATCACTCAGTTTTTCAACTGCCTGAAGAAGTTCAAGCTGTCCCTTTCGGGGGTGAATTCTACCAACACAAAGTAAAACAAGTTTTTCCTGCTTTATTGAATTCTGATAAATTTTGCCTGTTCCTGAATCAGGACCGGGGAGCACTCTTCTTGCTGGGGCACCTGGTATTTTAAATACCTTCTCTGATATTTCAGGAAAGAGACCCTCGAGAACATTTTTATTATGATTGGAAAGAACATGTATTTTTTTCGCTTTTTTGAGAGCCAACCGAAAGAGGTATTTTTCCAAAGGGTTTCTGGTGAACAATAAAAGCTCTGATCCATGAATGGTTATTATAAAAGATGGAATATTTTTGAGGAAATAACCAAGCCGGAGCAATGCCTTGAGTGCACCCGGGTCCGCAAAATGCAAATAGTCAACATAAGGAGAATTCTTTTTGATATACTTTGCTAACCTCAAACTACAGATCCAGTCCTGGGATCCTTTTTGGGGCATTCTATGAACTTTGAAAGAATCACTATTTTTTGCATCTCTTGGTGCCCAAACCTCGATATTTGAGCCACTTTTTTGTGCCGCGTATGCAAGTTCCTCGCAATAAACGCCCGCTCCCCCTCTATGTGGGGGGTATTCGTGGGTGATAATTGCGATTTTCGTATTTTTCATCAATCCGATCATCATTGGAAACTTTTGCTTCTCCGCAAAGATGAATTTTAATAGGCTGTATCTATGACAACCCCAACAGCATTAATTACTGGAGGATCCAGTGGAATCGGCCTTGCGGTTTCCAATCTTTTGATTGAGCGGGGGTATCGTGTCTTTTCAGTTTCTCGCAATCCTCATAGGGTAGAAATTTCCTCTCAGTTTGTCCCTGTAGAGTTTGATCTTTTAGAAATTGAAAAAATAGCTGAATTCTCCACTGAATTTATAAGGAATAATGGAATTCCTGATTTACTCATCAATAATGCTGGATGTGGTGCCTTTTATAACTGGGAGCACTTTCCCGAAGGAGAAGTCACCAAGCAAATCAATCTGCTTTTCACTAGCCCTATTCTTTTATGTAAACATTTTGCACCTGAAATGGCAAAAGCTGGTAAGGGTACAATCCTTAATTTATCTTCGTTGGCCACTTTGTATCCCTTACCTTTCATGCCATTATACAATGCAGGAAAATCTGCATTATCATCATTCACAGAGTCCATGATGTTGGAATACCATGAAAGTCCTAAATTTATCGATTTTCGAATGGGGGACATAAGAACCAAGTTTAATCAGGTTGCAGCTTCACAGCCTCTTGAAGATCAATCGAGTAAAATGAAAAAAGCATGGAGCCGTATTGACTGGCAGCTTGAAAGGTCACCCCCTCCCAAGACAGCAGCACTGCAAATCATTAGATCGTTGGATAAAGGAAAAAGCGGGAGAGTCTACGGTGGAAGTTTTTTTCACCGAGTCATTTTGCCTTTAATTCATCAAGTGTTTACTGCTCGATCGCTTCAGAATATACTTCAAAAATACTATTCTATATGATCTGATCTTTAGAGCACTTGTTAGTAATGTTCTTGATTTGAATACAGATTGTGATCTAAGTTAAATTTTCGCCTTATGTACATACGAGCATTAGCTTTATTAACATTTTTATGCACCTCGATTTCTTCATTTGGTGCAATTGTTACTTGGAATAGTAGTGGCACCAAGTTCGACTCTGGAGACATTGTTATTTATAACAATAAAAATTATGTTGCTTTGGGAAGTGCCACTAACAGCACCCTGCCTCCAGATCAGGATACTGCAAATTTCTTGGATATTGAGCAATCCATGCCCGAAGTTGCTCCATCCACACCTGCTCCAGAATGGAATGCTTCACAAATAGCAGATATTCAGGCACAGGCAGAAGCTCTTGCAGCACCTGATAGCAACGCTTCAGATGTTCAGGTGAATGGGCTCGTAAGCTTGAGTGTTCGAGGTCATGTTGGAACTGCTGATTACATCCGTATAATGGGCTTCGTCCTTTCTGGTTCTGAAAGTGTTTTGCTCAGGGGGCTTGGTCCTGTCCTCGGAGAAAATCCTTACAATGTTACTGGTGACTTATTGAATAATCCCAAAATCACACTCTGGAAGTACAAGTCAGCAACCAATATTACCGCAGGCAGTACCACAGAAAGCGGCTGGTCCAATGACGATTATGCAGATACTGGTAACATTAAAACCGCAAGAGAATCTGTAGTTCCTGTGGTTAGTAAAACCACAAACCAGGCAGGTCTTCTGTCTAGTCTTACTTCAAACTTTTATACCCTTCACATGCAGGATGCTGGGGTTCCACAGGATACTGGAATTGGAAATGCAGCGGTTGATTTGGTAAATTCTTCCAGTGCCATTTTTAAACATTTGTCTTCTCGTGGTATTGTTAAATCAGATGCTGAAGGCTCGATGTTTGGAAGTTTTCAAATCTCTGGAACTGCGACCAGAAAGATTTACATTCGTGCAAGGGGGCCATCCTTATC
>JAYQBI010000006.1:0-15846 GCA_038137235.1 Opitutales bacterium
GCATTATTCTTAAGGGATTGAAAGGAGAAATCGTTGTTAATGGTAAAACCTATGGAACTTCTGCAGCCGTCAATATGGCAGCGGTGCCTATTTCAGACCGTGAAATTGCCAATGTGTCCACCTATGTTCGCCAGGCTTGGGGCAATACCTCCTCTGAAGTAACAGAAGATTTCGTAACAGAGTTGCGTTCCGAACAATCTTCTAAGCAGGATCAGTGGGTTGGCGGTGAACTTCGTCAAAAGTTTGCTGACTCTTTCGGTCAGTGATTCACTTTTCAACCCTTTTTAGGGGGTTGAATTATATTTGTCGAATGATTACCTGTCGTTCATGGTGGATGTGAGGATGAGACTCTTTTTCTTACTTTTCTCTAATCTATTTGTGGTTTTTAAATCGCTTGCGGATTTTGAATTGAAGTCCCAGGAAAGACCCGAGCATCATTTTCCACAACTTGGGGAGATTCTTCATCTTTTAGATGAGAATGCTCCAGAGTTATTAACTGATCAACTTGCCTTGGAGGAAGCAGTATTGAATCAAAAGATTGCTGCTGCGGATAAAGGCTTACAGGTTGGACTTAACTTGTCTGGCTTTTCAATTCAGGAGGACAGACCAAACAGAGATTTTGACCAGAGGTATAAAGCCTTTGGCTCGATTAATGCAAAAAAGCCGCTCTATCATTGGGGGGGGCTGGATGCTAATGAAAACCTCTTTCGTATTGATCGAGAGCAAGCCCAAACGAAATTATCTTTTCATAGGAGAAATTTAACCGGTCAGGTAAGAAAGTTATTTTTAGACCTTGTTGTATTGAATTTTCGTAAGCAACTGGCGGCAGAAGGCCAGATTTTAACTAAACAAAATCTCAGCGATCATGAGCAACGGCTAAAACTCGGAATGGTCTCACCAGTAGACCTAGCAGAAACTGAAATTGAGTTACTTAATCGGGAAATTGACTTATCAGAACTTAACTTGCTTATCAATAAAAGTGAGTCTGACTTGCGTATTATTTCGGGCTATAACGAAGTCTTAAATTTTGAAGTTGGGTCCTCTTTTTTGAAATTTTGTATCGAGCACGAGTTTCCCAAAAAATATCCGGTTCTGGTAGGTTCAAGCAGTAATCGAATCAATGAAATCGAGTCACTGATTGAAAAAGAAAGGCAAAAAGTGGTAATTGCAGAATCTGAGCTAATGCCAAAATTAAATCTCATCGGATCGATTTATCAGGATCAAGTGGATGCGGTTTCTAGTACAGAGAGAGTAGATCGAAACAATATTTTGTTTGGCATTGAGGTAAATTGGTCTCTGTGGGATTCTGGTAAAAGCAGAGACAAGAAGTTGGCTGCGTTGGTTCGGGCTAGAAAATATGAAACTTCCTTAGCACAGGCTAATCGAAAACTCCGCATGTTGTCAGAATCTATGCGCCAGGAGATCCAATCACTTCTTGAACGGATCTCTCTAAGCCGAAAGCTTTTGAAAGTTTCTCAAGATAGGTTAGAGAAATGCAGAATCGAGTATTCTCAGAAGCGTAAAAGTCCATTGGACCTATCAACTGCTCAATGGGAACTTGGGGATGCAAAGCTTGCTAACCTCGAGGCGGTTTGCAATTACCTAAATGCTCTTGATTTATTTGAGCAACAGGTTGGAACACCTGCCTCTTATTCACAATCGAGTAATGAAACCGAATAAAGGAACAAGAATTATTTTAGTACTATCCCTAGTCATCGGGGTAGCATGGTTGTTCAAAAATGGATTAGAGCGTAATGTATTGGTGGCAAAAGTGCAGTTAGGACCCATACGTGATACCGTTATTGGCAATGTCAAGGCACATGCTGCATCTACTTTTAAATTAAGATCACAAGCGAATGGCTTAGTTACATCGGTTGCGATGTATCCAATGAAAAATCCCATCCAAGTTGAGTCAAACCAGACCTTGGTGCAGTTGGAAGTGGAAGACTTGAACCGAGAAATCTTTACCATTGATCTTCAAAAGAAACAATTTGAGGAACGCAGGGAAATCGGATCTCTTAACGCAATGGCTCTTGAAGTATTGCAAGAAGAACTCGAGTCGATGGAGGAACTGGAGTTGAGCAATGCACAAAGTATCGCTTCTTTTGATTTAGCGGTTAAAAGGAACGAAGTGATGCGTCTCCAAGCTCAAATCGAAATGGAAGATTTGAATGCCAAACACTTCTTTCAGAACAACCAATTAAGCCTTGGTAATCTATCTTTTGAGTTGAGCAAGAGAAGTATTCGCAGTCCAATTTCAGGGGAGTTTTCCGAATGCTTCGTTACCCCTGGAAAAATGGTATCCCAGGGTGAGATTGTCGGTGTGGTCAATTCGAATGACAGAATTTTGGAAGTCTCACTTAATGAGGAGGATTGTGTAAACTTGAAGGTTGGTATGCGTGTTGCCGTAAGTTTGTTTTCGCTGAGCAATAAAGTATTGATGACGAAAATTTCTTCCATTTCCTCTTCAGTCGATTCAAACTCTGGAACAAGGAAGATCTTTCTTGATTGCAGCGAAGGAAGAGAAATTCCCATTGGGAGTTCTGGTAGGGCTGAGGTTATCATATCTGAAAAAAACGAAACGATGATCCTTCCTGCTAAGGCTCTTTTTGAAAATTTCGTTCATGTCGTTGCTAATGGAGTGGTTCAAAAAAGACAGGTTGTGGTAGGGGCAAAAAATCTAAGGACGGTTGAAATAGTCGATGGTCTTAAACTTGGTGATCAGGTAATCGTTGAACCCCCGCATCTTTATAAAGCCGGTGATCAAGTTTCTCCTGTTTTAGAAATTCAACACAGATAAAGATTCTTCCAACATCAAACGATATGCTACCTTTGGAATTGGCCGCTCGTTATGTGATTTCCCGCAAGCGGCCAATGTTTATGAGTTTACTAGGTATCGTTTTTGGAATTTGCTTTTTCGTTCTAACCCAGGCTCAAACAGCTGGGTTTGAGGCTTTTTTTATCAGAACCATTCTGGGCACCAATGGATCTTTGTTGATTTCTGATCGCCTCCAAAACAACGGCCAGTTGATCGAACGGCTAACTGCGGACGGCTCAAGGGAAGTAGTCCTTAATCCTGAAGCGAGCATTCCGTATCAGGATGGAATTGATCAGCCAGAGGTTGTTCGTGCAGCTTTGAGTGATTTCCCTGATGTTACAGGTATATCAGAAGTGCTCAAGGGGCATGGGGTGATCAAGTCCATTAGAAATAAAAGTTCCGTCGAAATTCATGGTATCCGCTTAAAAGATCACACTCAGGTCAGTGACTTGAGTAAGTACACTTTAATTGGAACAACGGATCATTTTGAATCTGACCCCATGGGCGTTTTCTTAGGGTCTAGGATTTTTCAGCAATTAGGAGTTAAGGTTGGGGATAGGGTATCCCTTAAAGGTTCATATGAATCCATTCAACTTCGGGTTTCAGGTGTTTTTGAGACTGGAGTCAGTGAGATTGATAAGAACAGAATTTATCTTCACTTGAATACAGCCCGCATGGTTTTGGGGCGTCCTTTTGGTGGGAGTGTATTTCAGGTTGCTTTGCAGAACCCAGAAATTGCTCCTCAGATTGCCGGTCAATTGCAATCAGTTTTGGGTCATCGTGTGGTTAGTTGGCAGGAAAGAGAGCAGGTCTGGCTCGATGTTTTTAAAGCATTACGCTTTTCTTCAGCCATTACTGTTTCCACCATATTATTATTATCTGGTTTGGGGATTTTTAATGTATTCGCAATTATGGTAATTGAAAAAAAGAGAGATATTGCAATTTTACGATCAATTGGATTCTCCCAATCAGAGGTGGCAAGTGTTTTCCTCTGGCAAGGATTGATTATCCTGGTAATAGGAATCGCTTTTGGCTCACTATTAGGCTTTCTGGCAACTTATGGGGTTTCCGTATTACCTTTACGGATAAGAGGAATCTTTTCATCAGATACTTTTATCGTTAACTGGGACATGTGGCACTATGTTTGGGCCGCGTTAATATCGATCTTTTTTGTTGCTTTGGCTACTTGGGTACCCGCTCGCAGGGCTTCCAGGATCGAGCCGGCAAAGATTATTCGAGAGACTCACTGATTTAAATCATACCTGATGTCAAAAACCGTTCTGTCTGCTCGTAATTTGCATTATCGTTTTGAGGATGCTGGTTCTGAGGTTTGTGTCCTGCAGGATGTTTCGCTTGAGGTTAATGCGGGTGAACTTACTGCAGTGGTCGGTCCCTCTGGTTGTGGCAAAAGTACATTACTTTATTTGCTGGGCCTACTAGATAAACCTGATAGCGGAGAAATCTTTCTGGATGGCGAATCAATGTCTCAATCAAGTGAAGATATCCTGACTGAAATTAGAAACAGGAAAATTGGTTTTGTTTTCCAGTTTCATTTTCTAATCAATGAATTAACAGTTTTGGAAAACGCCCGTCTTCCAATTTTAAAATCAGGAGCAGATTTATCATTTGCTACCGAGCAGGCCACTGAAATTTTGAATGCACTTGGATTATCCTCAAAACTTAATCGGCCAGCATTCAAGTTATCTGGTGGTGAGCAGCAAAGGGTTGCCGTTGCCCGAGCACTTGCAAATTCTCCCAGTTTGATTTTGGCAGATGAGCCAACAGGTAATTTGGATAGTGCTAATTCAGAATCCGTTTTTTTAGTTTTGAAACAGTTTGCAAAGGAGAGAGAGATTGGAGTGGTTATGGTTACTCATAACATGGACTTGGCATTAAGGTCTGACAAAGTTGTAAAAATGAGAGACGGTAAGATCCTTAGCTGAAAGCTTTATCCTTACGAATTTTATCGTAAGCTTCGTTAACCAAAGCAGCTTGTTCAGTGGTGAATACCAAAAGTTCATCGGGCAAGTCTTTTCCGCTTAGTTTATCCGGATGCAAAACCCCCATTTTTTTTCGGTATTGAGATTTTATTTCCATTTCACTGGTATTTTCTTCAACTCCTAACACTCGGTATGCCCACTTCAGGTCGGATTGCTCATTTTTCCTTCGGTACATTTTTGGGTCGGGTACATATTCGCCCTCGATCCAGCTTCGAATAGTTCCATGTGGTAATTTTAAATGACTTTCACCAAGCAATAAACAGCGTAGTTGAATTTCGCTTGGTTTTCCATTTTCTGCACATGCGATTTCATACAATCCCCCCATAAAGGATAAGCTCATGGTTGGATTTCCCTTAGTAAGGCAGTGGCAGTTTTTAAAGTCCGTACTGATCGGAGTGGAACTTTTTTTTGATTTTCTGAAAACATCTTTTGCAAAATCTTTAGTAGGCCCCGAGAGTCTTAAGCGGTGAATCAGGGATTCAATTACCTCGATTTCTTTTGAGGAGATGCCACCATCTGCTTTCGCAATTTTAGCAGCACAGCTAAAAAAGTATGCATAATAGTGGAGTAACGCACGGCGTTCATCGGTCGTTGTTGAAGTATTTCTTTCATCAAACCAATGGCCAATGGATCCGCCAATTAGACCACCAATCGGGCCACCTAGCAGTCCGATGCCAGACCCTACGATTTTACCCCACCAACTCAATGAACAAAGGTTAGGGCAGGGGGGGTTATCGCTGCCTGTAGGGATCGGGGGTTGGTCCAACTGGGTTTCCCGTATTAGGAACCACCTGAACGCAACGGTCATCCCATAATTCAATCATGTCCATATCCTTGGCGTTGGTGACCTCAAGCCTTGGGAGTTTGTGCTTATCCAACCATGCTAAGATAGGGGGAATAGCCAACTCGGGGTTTTGTGCTCTGGCAGTAACAATTTTCACGCGGTATCCAAGTTCCAACCAAATCCGCACCCGTTTAACCATTTGAGGAACTGGTTTGCCTATGTGGTCAAAGCCCTGCCAGGCATCAGCCTCAGCAAGGGTGCCGTCTAAATCCACACCAATCCATTGCCTGGATTCTGCTTCCTCTCCATATTGATTCATGTCGGTAAGGGGAAGCCCTCGGGCATGGGGTACACGCACTTCGAGCTTATTGCTGGAGAATGCTTGCTTAAAAAAACGAAACATGGATTATTGGTCAATAGAACGAAACTTTGCCTCAAGCACCCAACGGCTTCAACTCTTTTTCGCATCTCGATATGGCTTCCCTTGGTTCATTTGATTATCTAAGCACACAGGGCGTACCTTACATTCTTTTGGCTTGGATGGGGATGTGGTTTTTTCGTCCTTTTGCCACTTTGTTTCATGAAATGGGGCATGCTCTTATCGCTTTGATTTTTTGTTCTGGGCAAGTATCAGTTTCAGTTGGGGCAAATGGAGTTAGAACTCTTTCGGTAGGCCAAAGGTTAACAATTCAATTTTCCTTTCAACGAGGAATTGAGGGTTTTACGAATTATTCTGAGGGGGAATGCACTGCACCAGTTCGTTTCTTGGTATTGCTTGGTGGGCCTGCTTTATCACTCCTCATCTCATTACTCAGTGGTTACCTGATTTTTCGCCAATCAAATGTAATTTGGGTTGAGATTGCTCTTGTGAGTTGGTTTTGTAGCAACTTCCTGGCTTTTTTAAGAGCAATTATTCCAATGCGGTTGAGACCGACTGATGCATTTCCTGATGGGCCACCAAGTGACGGAATGCAGATGTACCAATTATTTTTTCCTCCGAAAAAGAATTCGGATTATTGACTAATGCGAAAATTGTTGGTCATGCAAATTCCGGTAAAGTGAGCAATCCTGATACAATTCTTCGTGTGACCCATCAGCGATGATTTCCCCCTTATCCATAACCAAAATTCGATTAGCTAATCGGATAGAACTGAACCGATGGGCTATCATGATGGTGGTCTTACCCTTGGTAAGCTTCTTCATTGCCTGATAAATTCTCTCTTCGTTTTCAGAATCCAATGCAGAAGTAGCCTCGTCCATTAGTAGAATTGGAGAGTTCCGGTAAAATGCACGTGCCAGTGCAAGCCTTTGCAATTGTCCGCCAGAAATTCGGCTGCCTTTTTCTCCAATATTCTGCTTCTTCTTCATGTTCATAGCCGAAACAAATTCGTCAGCGTAAGCGTGACTGAGTGCATTTTCAATGGAGTCAGCAGTGTAGCTGGATTTTCCAAGTTCAATGTTTTGTTCTATGGTGTCATCAAAAAGGAAAGGTTTTTGTGGGACCGATGCCACGGCTTCACGCAGTTCTTTAAGTGAGATATTACGGAGGTCGGTTCCATCAAGCAGGATTGCCCCTTCGGAAGGGTCATAAAGGCGATTAAGTAATGCTGCAAAGGTTGTTTTCCCCGCTCCACTTGGTCCTACCAAGGCAATAATTTCACCTGCATCAATAGTAAGGTCAATACAGTTTAAAGCATTCGTACCATGCTCTTTGGTATTTCCGAGGGAAGGGTATTGGAATGAAACTTTTCTGAATTCAATCTTTCCCTTTACTGGTTGGATAGGGGAAGGGTTGAGCGGGTCAATGATACTTTCCTCCGCATTTTTAATCTCATGTAATCTTTTAAGAGATGCCAGTCCTTGCTTGATGGTATTATGAATACTCCCAAGTTTTTTTACTGGTTCGTAAGACATATACAACGCTACAATTACAGGTACTACCGCATCCAAGTGGATTGAGGTTCGGGCTGCCTGGAAAATTGCGATCGAGACTCCAGTGGCGGTTATAATTTCAATCAATGGGGTTAAAAGATGAGAGTATTTTACCACTTTCATGCGGGCCTTCAGTAATTTTTCCGATTGTTCACGAAACTTATCCACTTCTTTATCCTGCAGATTTAGAGATCGGATTTCAGATGTTCCTGATAAATTTTCATTAAGAACGGAAGTTAAACCACCCGTCCTTTGCTGCAAATTAAGGGCCTTAGTCATCAAAAGTGCACCAACTCTTCGAATCGGGAAAACGCATAACGGAATAGCAAGCAAGCAAAGTAAAACAAAGGCCATACCTTCGCGTTGAATTGCCATTACGATCAATGCCGTGATTGCACCGATGAAAGTGATAGGTTGCCGGATTAAATCATTACTTACAGAAAGTACCGCAGATTGTAATTGTGCAGTGTCTCCAGTAATCCGGCTTAATAAATCACCTGATTTATGTTTCTGAAAAAAGGAAAGAGGCAGTCTTTGAATCTTAGAAAATATTTCAACCCGTATTCTTTCCAGCACTTTCATCCCGCAAAAGTTAATCAGATAAGAATTGAAGTAACTGCTTATTCCACGAATCAAAAAAACTAGAGGGAACCAAGAAACATAAAAAAAGATCTCCCAGCTTGTAAGATTGATCGAACTGTCTACAGATGGGAAAATTTTCGGAAATACCTGATCGGTCATGAAAGGAAGACCAAAACCACTGGAGATTCCGTAGATGACCCCAAATAACAACGCCCCAATAAAAGCAGGTAAATGAGGTCTTAAGTAAAGAAGATAGGGGAGTAAGCTCGAAATTTTTGGATACTCTTCGGATTCCTGCTGGCTGGTTTTTTTCATGAAGTCAGGAGTGTGATCTGATCTACTTTGATATTTCTTGTATTCTGCCTGCAAGTAAAGCCTGTTCCCTCAAGTATCGAGCAGAGTGATTCTTAAGCTCATCAAATTGACTTTGAGTCATTCTCCATTTCCAGTTTCCGCTTGGTTCGCCTGGCGTGTTAAAACGAGCTTCACTTCCCAGCGAGAGTAGATCCTGAGCAAGAATAATCACGAGTTGGGAAACACTGCGGTAAGAGCATCTAATCAAATCCCATCCTGGGGTGGTGCCATCCACATTTAGATAACTACGAAAAAAAGAACGGTTTTGTTCGTTGATTGAATCATACCAGCCATTTGATGTGTCGTTATCATGAGTTCCGGTGTAAAGAACAAGATCATTGGATAGGTTGTGCGGGAGGTAGAGGTTTTTAGAATTACCGTCGAATGCGAATTGCAGAACTGCCATACCTGGTAAGCCGATTGATTTTCGAAGATGTCGAACCCCGTTGCTAATATCTCCTAAGTCTTCAGCAAGAAATGGAAGTTCAGGAAATTCAGTCATAATAGACTGCCAGAACTTGAATCCTGGTCCTTTTTGCCAAGTTCCGTTTTGGGCGGTCTTTGAGCCACTAGGAATAGACCAAAAGTCATGAAATGCTCGAAAGTGATCGATTCTAATCACTTCAAAAAGATCGAGTTGGTTGCGAATCCTTTTTTTCCACCAATTAAATCCATCAGATTGCATGGTTTCCCAGTCGTAAAGTGGATTACCCCACAGCTGACCATCTTGGTTAAAGTAGTCGGGGGGCACGCCGGCAACCGCTTGAAAATTTCCATTCTGATCAATTTGAAAAAGCTCTCGATTCGCCCAGATATCAGCGGAGTCAGGAGCAACATAAATGGGGAGGTCCCCAATTAGGGAGATTTCTTTCGACTTGGCATATTGGTGCAGTTCATTCCACTGACTACGAAACAAATATTGAAGGAAAACTTGGAAATCAAATTCTGCTAAGCAAGTTTTAGGAAGTGCCGATTCGATTATGTGATATTCACCATCATCATTCCATTCCCACCATGGTTTAAAATTATGGAGAAATTTCAGTGACTGAAATTTAGCAAAAGGAAATAGCCAATCTTGATGAAGGTTTTTGAACGATTCAATACTTCCGTATTGATCTTCCAGAGGTAAAGGATCTTGGTTGAATTTGTGAAAAATTTTTCTAAGGGCGGGATAAAACAATTGATAAAGCCCACCATAATTAACTTCAGTTGGATCAAACTGATTCAATAAAGTGAGATCTTCTTTAGACAAGTATCCTTTAGCTAGAAATATTTCGAGGTCTATAAAGTAGGGATTTCCCGCGGAAGAAGAGAATACTTGATAGGGGGAGTCGCCAAATCCAGTTGGCCCCAATGGGCACATCTGCCAATAAGAAAAACCTGCGTCAGATAGAAAATCAATCCAATCTCTGGCATGTTTGCCCAGGCATCCAATTCCATATTCACCAGGTAGTGAACTTGGATGTAGTAGAACTCCAGCACCACGCTCGGTTAACCAACCAGGCAATTTGTCATCATAGGGTATCGCTGAAATATCGCAATTAGACATAATGCATATTGTGCGAACTACTTACTTAGGCCCCAACGCTTAGTAAATGGATAATAAACCAAAAATGCACGACCAACTAGTTCGTGTTCAGGAACGAATCCCCATGCACGGCCGTCAAGACTATCCGTTGAATTATCACCGAGTGCCATGTAGCCATTTAATCCGGTATGATTATTTGGGTCAGTTTTAGAAGGTATCTTAGTTTTTCTTTGGTTTGAGAGAAGACCTTCAGCACGGTATCCCGGATACCCGTTAAGTAATTGGCTGCTTGGATTACTGATGAAATGCACAGTCTGATGATTATTTTGGTCAAAAGCTTCCGAGCCAAGAATTGGTTTGCCATTTCGATACAAGATTCCAGGGACGCCTTTTCGCACATCTGTGCCATTTGAAAAAATTTCTTCTGGCACGCGTATTTGCAATTCATCACCAGGACATCCAGCAAGACGTTTAATATAATACTTATCTTCTCCAATTGTTGAAAATGTTTGTATCCCAAGATCGGCGTTAAACTGATCGATGGTGGAAGTTCTGAAAACAATTGGATCACCGACTTGAGGACGGATAAAATTGTAGCTCATACGGTCAACAAATAAGGCATCACCAAGAAGAATATCAAAGGCAAGAGCGACTTCTCCCTTGGTAAATTTTTTTTCTGTTAATTTTAATTTACCTCTTGCAATTGAATCATCCTGAGCAATTACCATCGGCAAATCCCGCAAGTTATCGATACCCGCAAATTTTTGGGCCAGTAATTCATCCATGTCAAATTCAGCGGGGACAGTAAGTGAATGATCTTTTCCACCAATTTCAAAGGTATATTCACGTACCATGGTTGGAATAATGAAAAAACGACCGTTGGGAAAATTAGCCTGAACATATCGGTGACTTGAGCCGTTTTGCAAAACCAGATAAAGGGTTCCGGAAGATTCAGCTTCAAGTCGGTAATGAGAAGAGCCTAGAAGGATTTTGTCTTTCCCTCTTTCTAAAAAGTTCGGTGGTTCTTTATCATAAATGTGAGGAGTCATTCCGTAAAAGGAAGGATACATCGAATTAGTTGGAATGATGAAGGGTTGAACAAAAAAACTGCGGATTCCAAGAATGACAATGGCTGCGACGAGCAGCATTTCAACATTCTCCACCCAGTTTTTTTTGTGATAATAATGACTGCCTGACTTCCGAAGTGCTTCATCTAGGATCCGTGCTCTCTTATCTAATTCGTGAGCAGGGATTTTCTTTATTTTCAGCGTCTCGCGTAATCCATCGTTGGCAATCTTTAAGGCCCTTTCCTCAATCGGTGGCAATCTGTCCTTGCGATACAACCAAACCTTAATGCCAATCCTAAGAAGTTCCTTTGCTCCCTTGCGCTCTCTTCGGTTAGCGGTACGGTCATTGCTCGAAACGATTTGATCAGGTGACTTTGATGGCATGGTATATGGGAGTATTAGAAAGAACCTAAATCTTTTTTAAGGGTGATCAATTCGAACTCTTGAGAATTTGGACGAATGCTTCTTGTGGAATGTTTACATTTCCAATTTGTTTCATTCTTTTTTTCCCTTCTTTTTGTTTATCCAGCAACTTTCGTTTTCTTGAGATATCTCCACCGTAGCACTTCGCCGTAACATCTTTTCGCATCGCACTGATTGTTTCCCTGGCAATGACCTTGCCGCCAATGGCCGCCTGTAGTGCAATTTTAAACAATTGCCTTGGCAGAATTTCCTTAAGCTTGGAGCAAAGTGCCCTACCCCGCGCTTCCGCTTTTTCACGGTGAACAATCGTGGAAAATGCATCCACAGGCTCTGCATTCACCAAAATCTCCATCCGCACTAAGGAAGATTCAGAGTATTCGGACATATCATAATCCATGGAACCATATCCGTGGGTTATGCTTTTTAAACGGTCATTAAAATCAACAAGGATTTCATTGAGTGGAAGATGGCAAGTGAGCATAACCCTTGTTTCATCTATGGTTTCAGTATTGCTGCAAGTGCCTCTTTTTTCAGTTACTAATGCCAGTAAGTCTCCAATTGATTGATTTGGTGCATGAATTCGAGCTGTAATAGTCGGTTCTTCAATTTTAATGATTTCGGAAGGGTCAGGAAGTTCCAGTGGATTGTCCACTTCGACGAGTTCACCTGTCGTTAATGTGACCCGATAGATAACGCTTGGGTAAGTGGAGATTAGATCAAGTTCATATTCTCTCCTCAATCTTTCCTGAATGATTTCCATGTGCAATAGCCCAAGGAATCCGCAGCGAAAGCCAAAACCTAAGGCAACTGAGGTTTCTGCCTGATAGCTAAAAGACGCATCATTTAGCCGTAGCTTGCCCACACTTTTTTTCAGCTTTTCATAATCCGATGTATCCAATGGGTAAAGACCGCTAAATACCATAGGTCTGACCTCTTTGTATCCTGGGAGCATTTCTTCCGCCGGTCCATCAGATAAGGTAAGAGTGTCACCAATTTTAATGTCAGCAACATCGCGTATGCCAGTAACAACATAGCCCACCTCTCCCTCGCTTAATGTAGGTTTGGGCAAAGGTGCTGGTACAAATGTCCCCAACTCCTTTACTTGGGTTTTGCGCTGATCGCTCATTAAAACCAAACCTGCATTTTCAGAAAAAGTGCCTGAAAATACTCGTAAATAACAAATTACCCCGCGATACGGATCGTATTGACTGTCAAAAATTAACGCTCTTGGCTTTGGGTGATTTACCCATCTTGGAGAAGGTAACCGTTGAACCACAGCTTCCAGAATTTCATCTACGCCGATTCCGGACTTTCCGCTCGCAAGGATGGTTTCTTCTGCAGGAATCGCAAGAATCTCCTCAATTTGATGAGATACCCGTTCCACATCTGCGCTGGGTAAATCGACTTTGTTTATTACCGGAATGATCGTGAGGCCCTGGGAGTCTGCAAGTTGTGCATTTGCTAGGGTTTGGGCCTCGACTCCTTGCGAGGCATCGATCAGAAGTAAGGCACCTTCGCAGGCAGCAAGGCTACGTGAAACCTCATAGGCAAAGTCCACATGGCCGGGCGTATCTATCAAATTAAATAAATAGTCATGTCCATCCCGAGCCCGGTAATTCATGGTTACAGGATGGCACTTGATGGTAATGCCTCGTTCTCTCTCCAAATCCATGGAGTCAAGAAGCTGATCTTTCATTTCTCTTTGCATTACCGTCTGGGTGCGTTCAAGAAGCCGATCAGACAAGGTAGTCTTGCCATGATCGACATGGGCGATGATACAAAAATTGCGAATCCTGTGCGTTTCCACCATTAAAAAGTTGACCACTCTATGGTTCTATCGACAAATGTCGAAAGAGAACAATAAAGTGTAATTTGTTTTTATCTCACAAAACCAAACAATGGACAAGAATCGACTTCATGGAGTGCATACCGCCCTGATTACGCCAATGGCGGAGGGAATGGTTGCATTTGCAGAACTGGAACGCTTAATTGATGCACAATTAGAAGCAGGAATATCTGGGATAGTCCCCTGTGGCACAACTGGTGAGTCCCCTACTCTTTCGGAATCAGAACATTTGCAGGTAATTCGCACATCCATTGAGGTGGCACGGGGAAAGGTACCAGTTATCGCAGGTACTGGCGCCAATTCAACTGCTGAGGCACTTTCCCTTACCCGTGCCGCAGATAAGGCGGGAGCAGACGCATTTCTTTTGGTTGCCCCCTATTACAATAAGCCGAGCCAAGATGGTTTACTGGCACATTTTGGTGCACTCGCTGAAATTACTGAAAAACCAATCGTTTTGTATTCTATCCCATCAAGGTGTGGTATCGAAATCTCTACTGAAGTTGTTTGTAAGCTTCGTGAAAAATATCCCCATGTATGTGCCCTCAAGGAAGCCGGTGGTCGCTCCTCCAAAGTTTCCGAGACTTTAACTTTAATAGATAATGATTTTGTTGTCTTATCTGGGGACGATGGCCTAACCCTTCCTTTTATGGCTTGTGGGGCAAAAGGAGTGGTGAGTGTAGCTTCCAACCTTGTTCCTGATATTGTTGTTAAGTTGGTTACTTATGCTTTGGCGGGAGATTTCGAAAATGCCCGTTCTTTGCATCTTGAAAATTATGGGTTATTTACTGATCTTTTTTGTGAACCTAATCCGGTCCCTGTAAAATATTTGATGCAAATGCATGGGTTGATTACATCTTCTGAAGTTCGTCTTCCCTTATGCCCTCCTTCTCCTGCCAGTTTGAATTTATTAAAGGGAATAGGGGCAAAGCTTAACCTGAGGGAAAAAGTCCATTCATGAGTCTTAAGCTCTTACTTTGTGGTGCTGGAGGTCGCATGGGTCAGGCGATCTCTTCAATTTCTGAAAATCATGGATGCTCAGTTTCAGTTCCGGTCGATCTTGGTGACGATCCAGCTGCTGGTATTGAGCAATGCGATGTGGTGATTGATTTTTCATTGCGTGAAGCAACCCTGCCCCTTGCCAGGCTTTCGGCCGATCACAGTAAGCCTATGGTAATTGGTACCACCGGGCATACTCCGGAAGAAAAAGCTCAAATTCTAGAGTTTTCCTCTAAAGTACCGATTGTTTGGGCAGGAAATTTTTCAACCGGTGTAAATTTGCTCTTTTATTTAACCGAGCAAGCGGCTCGTGTCTTGGATGCTCGCTCAGACTTTGACGCAGAAGTAATTGAGATGCACCATCGATTAAAAAAGGATTCACCTAGCGGTACTGCTGACCGGTTGCTGGAAATTCTTAAAACATCACGGGGGCTCAAGGACGATGAAGTGGCACACGGTCGTCATGGGATTGTTGGTGAACGACCTGCCCGCGAAATTGGTTCACATGCTTTGAGAGGTGGCGATGTGGTGGGGGATCATACAGTGATTTTTGCTGGCATAGGTGAGCGCATTGAGCTTACTCACCGGGCCACCGATCGTTCTATTTTTGCAGCAGGTGCCCTGCGTGCTGCAAAGTGGGTGGTCGAGGCAGACCCCGGACTTTATTCTATGCAGGATGTTTTGGGTCTTTCGTCTTAACTGCTGATGATCGCATTTATAGAAGGAAAGTTGGTGGAATGCCAATTGAATCTTGCAGTAATCCAAACAGGCGGTGTTGGATATGAAATTAATGTTCCCTTAACAACATCTGAAAAGTTGCCCGCACTGGGCGAATCTGTGAGGTTGCATATTCAAGCGACATATCGAGAAGACTCTCAAACCCTGTATGGATTTATAGATCGTGAATCACGTGACTTTTTTCGCATGATCGTGGATAAAGTCTCGGGTATAGGACCTAAAATAGCCCTGAACCTTTTGGGTTCATTATCTCTTCCAACCTTGAAGAACTCGATTGCCCATGGAGATGTTGGCATGCTTTCCAAGGCTCAGGGATTAGGGAAGAAAACTGCCGAACGAATTGTGGTGGAATTAAAAGACAAGGTATTACCCAAGGGTACAGTGGGTATGCCTCCTTCCGCAACAGGCACTTCTGTGCCTTCAGGTGCAGCGGAGTTTACAGGTTCGCAGGATTTGTCTAGTTATGCTGATGCGGTATCAGCACTACTTACGCTGGGTTACAAGGCGACCGATGCCGACCAAGCAGTCCGAAGGGCAGCAGATGCAATGGGCTCAGAGTGCTCCACCGAGGAGTTAATTCGCAAGGCACTTGGGCGTTAACGCACTTTCTGTAAAATGTAGTTGTGCAAGTATGTGCCTGCTTGTTCAACGGCAAGCCCTAATCTGTTTCCTTTTGCCCAAAAACAGGCAATGGCAGTTGCAAGCCTACAGCCAGTTCCTCGGACTTGACCACCGCCATTTATATTTTTTCTCTTAAATTCGAGAAAGGATTTATTTT
>JAYQBI010000006.1:15946-17012 GCA_038137235.1 Opitutales bacterium
TCGTACTGTGAACTGGGTCAAGCACGACTTTGGGGCAAGGGATTGCGTCTAAAAAGTCACATACTATCTGCACAGATGATCTATCGGGAAGCATGCCAATTTTTATTGCATGCAGGTCCACTTTTAATAACTCACTTAATTGACCATTCAATCCATCTGGTGAAACGGGAAAAATGCGGACATTTTGTGGATTGTTTTGGAGGGTAATCGCACTTATTGCGGGAATTGCATGGCAATTCATCTTTTCTACAGTTTGCAGATCTGCACGAAGTCCGGAACCATTTGAGCTATCGGTTCCCCCAATTAGGCCAATTTTAAAGGGGGGAAGTTTAGTCACTTTGGCATAATTCTGGGTAAGATTGCCCCCAATCATCCATACCGCCTGATAAGTTATATAATCGGGTAAAGCCAATTGATTTCAATGCCTCGCAAGCCATTCGACTACGAATACCTGCCTTACAATAAATAACTAAATTAATACTCTTATTAAGATCTTTGTGGGGAGATACAACAGAAGAGTTGATCAGTTCTCCGAGGGGTTGATGAAGAGATGAAATAATTCTGGACTGTGATCTTTCCCAGCTTTCTCTCACATCAAGTAGCTGAAAAACCTCCTCTGCTTTAATCATTTTGGCTAATTCTTCTGAGGAAATTTCAATGATGTCATTAGAACTAGAGCAACAATGCGGAGAACAAGTCTCAAAGGTAGAAGATAAATCCTCAATTTCTCTGCTTTGGGGAGTTGGATCAATTTTAATTACCCGCGTAACCTGACTGAGTGCATTATACATTAATAATTTTCCTGATAATGTACTACCGATTTCCGTAAGAACCTTGATCGCTTCCATGGCCTGCCAGCAACCAATAATTCCAGGAAGGACACCAAGTACACCAGCTTCAGCACAGGAAGGAATAGATGAGGGGTCGGGTTGCTCCGGAAAAAGGCAGCGGTAAGTCGGTCCTCCATTCAGATTAAATACGCTAACCATTCCATCGAATTGATTTATTGATCCATGAATCAATGGTTTGTCAAAAAGGATACAGGCATCATTAATCAGGTAGCGGG
>JAYQBI010000006.1:17022-26693 GCA_038137235.1 Opitutales bacterium
AAAAATTGTCCGTTCCATCAACAATTACATCATAATCTTGAAAAAGATTACGGGCATTTTCCGCAGTAAGTCGTTCCACATAAGCTTTTATCTGAATGTGTGGATTTGATAAGGAAAGCCGTTCGGCAGCCTTTTGTGCTTTCGAGAATCCAATATCCTCATGAGTGAAGAGAATCTGCCTTTGAAGGTTCGATGAATCAACAACATCATCATCGACAATCCCAAGTTTACCAACCCCTGCAGCAGATAAATATTGAAGTGCCGGGCATCCCAATCCGCCCGCACCTACTACCAAGACAGAGGATTCTTTTAGTTTTAATTGTTTTTGCAGACCAAAGTTCTTGAGCGATAGATGTCTTTGGTATTGATCAACCTCTCCTTTTGTAAGCTCCATTATTCTAGACGCATGAGAGTAATGTCCGATACTTCGATCGAGAGATTTCTTGGATGATAGGGGCATCTTGTTTCACTCGGTCGTAGGAGTGATCCCAGTCTTTCCACACTGGATCATATCCTTTTTCCTTGAGCATTTCGGATATTTCGAAAGGGGAGCGTTCGTCAGATATCGAGAATTGTTCCAATGAACCTGAGTCTTCGCCATAGCCACCTGGATTAGTTTTTGAGCCAGCGCTCATAGTTGTTATGCCAATGGGGAGCAAGTTTTCCCTTAATTCTTTGCTTTCCCTCGTGGAAAGAGTGATTTCCAATTCATGATTAAAAATGCGAAATGCACATAATAATTGAACTAAGTCACGATCTTTTAGGTCCACTGCCACAATGTTTTTCCCCTCGTATGGACGAATTCTGGGAAAGGACATAGAAAAACTGGTTTTCCAATAGAGTTTTTCCAGATAGTTTAAGTGCATGCCCGCATAAAAAGCGTCGGTTCTCCAATCTTCGGTAAGACCAAATAGGCAACCAAGTCCGATTTTATTAACTAAAGCTTCTCCTAGGCGGTTTCCTGTATCAAGTCGCCAATGATAATTTGTTTTCTTTCCCTTAATATGGTGATCGGCGTAACTTTTACTATTGTAAGTTTCCTGATAAACCATCACCGCATGTAGGCCGTGCTCAATCAGTCTTGAATAATCACTAGTGCTCAAGGGTTGTACTTCAATCGAAAGATTGGCAAAATGAGGACGAAGTAAATCGAGGGAATGCAATAGGTAATCAAGTCCAACATGCTGGTTGGACTCTCCTGTAACCAGCAAGACATGATCAAAGCCATGTTTTTTCAGAATACCTGCTTCTCTCAGAATTTCTGCATCGGTAAGGGTTTTTCTTGGAATTTGATTATGCATGCTAAACCCACAATAATCACAGATATTTGTACATTCATTGGAGAGGTACATAGGGGCAAATAGACGAACGGTTTTACCGAATCGTTTACGGGTCAGGGAAAAGCTAAGCTTCGCCATTTCCTCGATATACTTTTCGCCAGCCACTGGCGAAAGGAGTGCTTTTAAATTGGCTAACCCTCCCCTCCCTTCCTGATTCAGAGCATTTTCAACTTGCTGAGCAGTGGTTTCACCCAGGCTAACTGAATGATTATCCCACTCCTGTGTCTTTAAAAAATTGGAAAAAGCAGAGTGCATGAAAAATGAACAGACTAGTCTAGGAAACTGGTTAAGGGAGAACTTGCCTGAGCAGTCACAGAAACAGGTCCCAGTCCGGCGAGGTAGCCCATTCTTCCAGCTTCAACTGCTTTCTTGAAAGCTAACCCCATTTGCACTGGCTGATGAGCGGCGGCAAGAGCAGTGTTGACTAAAACGGCAGAGGCACCCATTTCCAAAGCCGCAGATGCCTGGGATGGCGTGCCGATTCCAGCGTCCACAATAACGGGTAGCTGGGATTGTTCTATGATGATACGCAAAAATTCACGGCTTTCCAGACCTCGATTACTACCAATTGGTGAACCTAGTGGCATTACTGCAGAGGCACCTGAGTCTTCAAGCCTCTTGCAGAGAACTGGGTCGGCATGGCAATACGGCAGGACCACAAAGCCATCCTTTACTAATTCCTGAGTAGCCAGTAAAGTTTCAACAGGATCTGGCATTAAATACTTAGGGTCTGGATGGATTTCCAGTTTTAACCAGTTCGTGCCGAGTGCTTCTCTAGCCATTTGAGCCACAAAAACCGCCTCCCTCGCATCCCTGACGCCCGAGGTATTCGGAAGTAACCTAATTTTTTCATTCGTTAAGTAATCAAGAATAGAATCCTCATCACTTCTTGGATTAGCCCTCTTCATTGCCACGGTTACCAGTTCAGTCCCGCAAGATTCAATGGTTTTTTGTAGGCATTCCCCTGAGGAGAATTTGCCAGTACCGACAAAAAGCCGAGAGGAGAATGAGACACCTTCAATTTTCAGGAAATCAGTACTCATGAAATATTGGCAGCTTGAGTTGCGGGGGAGAAGAATTTACTTTTGGCAACTGCTTCGGATGCCTGATGAGCTAAATCTTTGCCTGCAAACAACGATGAACAAAGGGCAAGGCCATGAACCCCTATTTTATGGATAAGGGAAAAATCCTCTATGGTTAATCCACCGATTAAAAAGACAGGAATTGGATGAAGGAGTTTTGATATCGTCATGAAATCATCATCAGAAAGAGAAGGAGAAAGATCATTTTTTGTGATTGATTTTCGATAAGGTCCAAGCCCTACATAGTCAGGGAGTTCTTTTTTTACGAGTTTTGCTTCTTTAATTGAATGAACTGTTCTGCCGATAATTTTTCCCGCTGGAAGAAGCTTGCGGGCCTGGGCAACCGTACCATCGGTTATTCCTAAATGAACACCGTCAGCATTGATCTCCGAGGCTAACAGAATCGAATCATTTATGATTAGTTTTGCGCCTTTTGATTTTGTCAGACCTGCGGCTCGATGTGCTTGATCGAGGAAGGATTTGTACGATAATTCTTTAGAGCGAAGTTGAATCAGGCGGGCACCACCTTTCAGTAAAGAATCAACCTGTGAATCGTGGTCTAATTCCGGGTCGTCACGGGTAATGCAAAGAATTCGACTATTCATCACTTAGGAATCTTCCTTTGCAAGTAGTCTTTGCAATAGTCCCTTTTCCTTCTCTTTTTTAGCCCATGCACTTCGCTCAACATATTTATACTTTTCAAATGCCGAGACTGGGTCTCTTTTCCCCCAAATTGAACCAAGCAGAGTAACTCCGTCAAAACCAAGGTTAAAAAGTTCAGGGATTTTTCGGCGCCTTACCCCACCAAGTGCGTAAACTAGAGGCTTTTTAGTTTTCGCTTTTTTTAAGGTGTGAAGAGTTGCACCTAATTCGGGCATTGAAACTTTAGGAACATATCCTTTCTTAGAAATGGATTCATAGACTGGTCCAAAAAAACAATAGTCCAGCGGTTCTGATATATTCTTTAATTCACCTAAACTGTGAAGGGAACGGCTGGTTGTTCCCTGAGTTTTGAATAAACTTTCCCCCGCATAATGATGGTATCCCCCTAAGGAGAAGTCATTTAGCAGTTCCGGAAATCGATGAACTACAATCTTTTTATGGTGCTTTTCGGGGATTGAATCCAGTAACTTTCGGACTTCGGTAGGGCTGGCATCAGGCTTTCTGAGATGTAGCCTTTCCAAACCTGCTTCAAATAAGTCAGCTAAAATATCAGACTCACCACTCTTCATGGAAGAAGCAGTAATGAGAATGGCGAGAGGAGGTTTCTTCATCCGCCCTGGGTGGCTTGTATAAGGATAATTCGATCCCCCTCAGATAAAAAAGTTTTGGGGTGCATATCTTGAGTGACGATGGATTCATTCAACGCGATTGCCCAGCCCTTAGAATTTTGTAATCCCAAGTCATTTCTTAAAGATTCTAGGCTACAATTTTCCTCAACTTCTTTGGGGTCATCGTTAACGAAAACCTTCATTTATTTTGGGATTTTGAGGAATAGATCTCAGCACCTGAATTAATGAATTCCTGTGCTTTTTGAGCCATTCCTGTTTCAATTGCATCGGAATCATTCAGTCCCTGCTCATCTGCGAACCTTCGAACATCCTCAGTGATTTTCATGGAGCAGAAATGGGGGCCGCACATTGAGCAAAAGTGGGCGGTCTTGGCATTATCTTGGGGAAGGGTCTGATCATGAAATTCCCTAGCTTTTTCGGGGTCAAGGGACAGGTTAAATTGGTCTTCCCATCGAAATTCAAAGCGTGCTTTTGATAAGGCGTTATCACGATACTGAGCACCTGGGTGCCCTTTTGCTAAATCAGCTGCATGAGCCGCAAGTTTGTAAGTGATCACACCTTCACGAACATCTTCACGGTCGGGAAGCCCAAGATGTTCTTTGGGAGTGACATAGCAAAGCATGGCGCATCCGTACCAACCGATCATGGCGGCACCTATGCCACTTGTGATATGATCATACCCAGGTGCGACATCAGTGGTCAGAGGTCCGAGTGTGTAGAATGGTGCTTCATGGCACCAGTCAAGTTGCTTGTCCATGTTCTCTTTGATCATGTGCATAGGAACGTGACCAGGTCCTTCATTCATTACCTGCACGCCCTTTTGCCATGCCCTAGTGGTCAATTCACCCTGGGTTTTAAGCTCGGCAAATTGAGCCTCATCATTGGCATCAGCAATGGATCCAGGGCGAAGTCCGTCCCCTATCGAAAAAGAAACATCATAGGACGCCATGATCTCACAGATTTCGTCCCCGTTCTCGTAAAGGAAATTTTCACGATGATGGGCAAGGCACCATTTTGCCATAATGGATCCTCCCCGGCTCACAATACCAGTCCGACGATTTCTGGTCATGGGAACATAGCGTAAGAGTACCCCGGCATGAATGGTGAAGTAGTCAACTCCTTGCTCGGCTTGCTCAATCAATGTATCGCGAAAAATATCCCAGTTTAATTCTTCTGGTTTGCCTCCCACTTTTTCAAGTGCTTGGTAAATAGGCACTGTTCCCACCGGTACAGGGCAGTTTCGTAGAATCCACTCTCTTGTGCGGTGAATATTTTTCCCGGTTGAAAGATCCATTAAGGTATCGGTTCCCCATTTTGTTGCCCAACGCATCTTTTCGACCTCTTCCTCGATTGACGAAGCAACTGCAGAATTTCCAATATTTGCATTTATCTTTACCAGGAAATTCCGACCGATAATCATAGGCTCAAGCTCGGGATGGTTTATGTTTGCGGGGATAATCGCCCGACCTCGGGCAACCTCATCGCGTACAAATTCTGCAGTTATTTCTTGGGGAATTGACGCTCCATGAGAGTTGCCTTTGTGCTGATGTTGAAGAGAGTTACTGAGTTCTTCTGGAGAACTGTTGAGTCTTTCAGCTAAGGTTTGCAATTTCATGTTCTCCCGAATTGCAACAAATTCCATTTCAGGGGTAATGATTCCTTTTCTTGCATAATGCAATTGAGTCACCGGCTTGTTACCTGATCCACGAAGCACTGATAGACTGGAGCGGTCAAAATCTGGTAGTTCCTGTGACCTCTCCCGTGATCTTTCATCATGGCGATCAGAAAGATATCCATTATCAGATGGTTTGATTCTCCTCCCATCAATTTCTTCAACATCTTTACGGTTCAAAATCCACTTCGATCTGAGCTTGGGTAGGCCTTTTTCGACATTGCCGTGAAAATTTGGATCTCCCCATGGCCCGGAAGTATCGTAAACACGGACTGGTTCATTGCTTTGA
Organism: Opitutales bacterium; assembly: GCA_038137235.1. Taxonomy (GTDB): domain Bacteria; phylum Verrucomicrobiota; class Verrucomicrobiia; order Opitutales; family Seribacteraceae; genus Chordibacter. The sequence goes on from JAYQBI010000006.1 coordinate 22,698, forward strand.
GGTTCACCATCAGGAAGTCTGGTCTCCGAGAGTTGAATTTCTCTCATTGGCACCTCAATTTTATGAGTTTTTCCAGCCAAATAAACGCGGTGAGAGTTTGGAAAAAGAGGACTGAGAGGAGAGTTTTCTTCGACTTTTTGGATCATGCTGAGTTAAATTATGATCCCTTTTATGCCGTAGGCAAAATTCTTGTTCTTGCGAAGAAAAGTTTTTCCTACGGCACATCAGGCATCAGGTTCAAAGGGTCACTAGTGGAGTTGATCTAGTATCTCAGCCCATCATCCTCGGGCTCCCCTAAACTAATTTTATTCAATTCCACATCTTAAATGAATGCAACCTTACAATGATGTTTTCTTAATAATTATTTGGGACTTAGGTTGCTTCATAATTTCCGTCCGCACGCTTTGAAACAAAGCCCTGAATTTCAAGCATCGTGATCGAGGATGTGATCCCAGAAAGAGGTATTTTTGTAGCTAGTTGTAGTTGATCAATGGAGAGGCTGTCACCTTCCCTAAGCAGATTCATAATTATCCGTTCATTTTGTTCGAGAGTGAGAGATTCCTCTTGCTTGACAAGTGATTGAGTCGGTTGGTCTAAAAAGTTGAACTCACCAAGCATGGGCATGATTTCATCCAGAATATCATTCGCATTCCTAACTAAGGTTGCTCCATCTCTAATAAGTTCAAGACAACCCTGTGATTCAGGTTGATCAACTCTTCCTGGTAGTGCAAAGACAGTCCTGCCCTGCTCTCCTGCGAGTCTTGCTGTTATCATGCTTCCACCAGTTTTTGCAGACTCAATCACCAACACTCCTAGGGACACGCCAGCAACTAAACGGTTCCTCATTGGGAAAGTTCTTCGATCCGCCTTCCGGCCGAGCGGAAATTCAGAAAGCACTGCACCCGATTGTTGAATTCTTCGATAAAGATCAAGATTCTCCGGCGGATAAATTACATCGAGACCACTTCCAAGAAAGGCAATTGTTTTTCCGCCAGCATCCAATGCTCCTTGGTGTGCTTCAGTATCGATCCCTCTTGCCATCCCGGAGACAACACAAATCCCTGCCTTAGCCAAATCACCTGCGATCATTCGGGCCATTTTTTTTCCATAATTTGAAGGAATTCTTGTACCGACGATCGATATGCAAGGAAGATAAGGAATTTCGCCCAGGCAATACAGGCCGAGTGGTGGGTCGCTCAACTCCTTCAGGTACTTGGACACTTGATCGCCAAGGAGGAAAACACCTCCGATTTTTGTCAGTCTTTCTTTTTCTTTTTCAATCCATCCAGAAGAAACCGAATTTTTAATTCCTTCGGAAACCAGTTTCCCCACTCCTTTTACACTGCGAAGCTCTGCTTCATTGGCAGATAAAATTTTGCGTGGTTGCTGATTGAAACAATTCAATAGTTGCTGAAAGGTTACGGGGCCAACGCCAGGCACAGAATTTAAAAGCATCCGACCGTCTACTTCATTTATATCTAAATCATCAGGCATTTATTTTTTTCAACTCACGCAAGTGTCTGCTTACAAGGCAAATCGATAATTATTTCTAACAAGATGAAAACTAAACATTCCTTGCAAGTGCTTGATTATATTTTTTAATCTGCTTTTAAGTACTTCAGATGGAAGATGAGATCGTTGACTTGGAGTTTGAGGTTGAAGAGCAACCTTGGTGTTCAAATTGTTCGGACTTTACTGATTATCGAAGAAAATGGACATCTGTAACCCGAGGAGATTTGGATGGCGGGGTCTACTCAGAAAACCTTGAAATTCCAAGTTGCATAATTTGTTGTTCAGAAATGCATTTTTTAAAAAGCAGTAAGATGCTTGTTCGATTTACTAAAATGATCAGCCTGCTTTGTATAATAATTTCTTCCCTTTTTTGCTTTTATCTCTTCGACGCAACGATTGCATCCTCTCTCGTTTGGGTTCTTCTGGTTCTTTTATCGGTATTGATCCTAAAATTACCAAAGAGAGCAAAGAAAGCACTAGAAACTCACCATGCATTCATCCATGCACAAAAAATCAAAGTAACTTTTGGAGCGGTGCCCAGCGATAAACAGTCGATAGAAGGTTAATTAATTGAAGTGAATTCGATGGTGGTGAATTTATTCATTCCTCCAACTCTCACTTTTAGTTTCCCATTGCTTACAACCTGATTCGAAAACTTGCTTTCTTTTACATTTAGATCACTTCCATCTTCGGGACTTATATCTTTGGTTCTTACGATTGCAGTATATTTGTGTCCATTCTTAATCCCTTCTCCTCGGAAGTCTGTCTTGGATTGATCATTATTGTAGTATTTTCCATTTTGGACGGTTGATGGAATGGAAACATCCGCCCACCCTTTGCCATTTGCTCCGCTTGAATAGATGAGGACTGTAAATGAATTTTTGGTCCGGTTGTAGGATGAGATTCTGTACTGCTCATTCCCCGTCATACCGACTCCAAGAACGGTAATATCATTTCCTCGTTCCCCGGCTAATGCATGTCGGATCACCTCATCAGAACCTCCGGAAATTTGAGAGTACCATTTCCAAATGTAGAAATGTAAATGGTTGGGGTCTCCGGGGTTAGCATAATTTTTTTCGGTAAAAGGTAGGCCGTTGCTCGGCATTTCTACTGGAGAGAAATTCTCATCAGAAGAACCTCTTAAGGCAATCTTTCTCGTTATCACTCCTGGTCCACCATCATTTGCAGGAACCACCCATTCCGGTTGTAGTTGTTTCACTCTGCCATTGTAGTCCACCCGCTTGGTTAACCCCATGGACCATCGGCTAGAGTTATCACACCAAGGCATATTTAATGTATTCAGCCCATTTTCTAGAAGCTTACCAAATATAGTTACTGTCTTGGAGTAGGCATCTTTTTCATCTCTTACGCCATCGGCATTGACATCATGATTGTTATTCGAGTCGTCCCAAACAATCCAAGACTCGGAGGATAGGATTTTCTTGTGGTGAAAATTAGCATGATCAAGTTTTTCACGTACCAGTTTATACTGCGTCCAAACATTGGGAATGATCAGGCCATCCATCATGCCATACCCATTGAAGTGATCGGAAACATTCATATTAAGCGCGTCAACTTGCCTCATCATCTCGGTGTTTGCGATTTGTTGATCATAATAATCATCGACTGAAATTGCACCCTTCTCCCCTTTTAATCCCTCCAATGATCCGCAAGCTTCACAAGGTGATGTACCTGAAGTTGAGATAATGACGGGCATCTTAGGATCTGCATCATAGACTTTCCGGATTGCCTTTGCTCCATTTGTGAAAATTTCATTGATGATAAAGCTTGAATCACCATCGCTCATCATTCCTTGCAAATTAACCTCATGGTAAAGCTGATAAGCATCAACTCTTCCCTTGAAGTGCTTTGCCAATCTCGTCACGAATTCTGTATGCATGCCAGGCTTGGGTTTCCATGGCCCTCCTTTTCCCGATACTGATGCCCACTTTGGGGTATGCCACATCACGAACTCAACTTTAACGCCTCGTTGAACACAAAGATCCACAGCATTTTCGATGGCTCTTAATTGTCCGGACATATGATTTGCGTAGTCCGTACTTTTTTCAGTCGGCTCAATGGCGTTCCAACTTACCCAAAATTGTGCATAGCTTGAATGTTCGGAAATGAGTGGGCGATTGGCATCATAGAGTTCACAACCAGCTAGCCCAAACGGTTGCCATCTTACGCCCACATGCATGTGATCGGTTGTCCAGTCATAAGATTTATTCAATGACTGTTCAGAATCACCAACATGGTTGTGTTTCGGACTAGCAGCATCATTTGAACTGGCAACTGGCACGCAGGATGAAAAAATAAAAATCAAAAATAATGAAGCGATTATATTGTGCATTAGTGAGAGATTTTGAGTTTTAATAAGTTTATTAGTAACCGTTAGATGAAGATAGCCCTTCTTGGATTCATGCAATAATTAAGGGTTACTTAGCTGCAAATATTAGCTTTACTGAAAGATCTAAGTAAGCG
>JAYQBI010000007.1:0-22933 GCA_038137235.1 Opitutales bacterium
TATTGCTTACCGAGGTGGACTGATCTTTTTTGATTCAAAAAATATATTCCTTCTTTCTACTTGTCTTTGGCTTTTCGTCCGGACTGAGTGCTTTGGAGACTCAAATATGGGTCGATCAAAAAGGAAACAAAATTGAAGCACGCTTCGTTAGTGCTAATGAGGAAAATGTAACGCTAGAGACTTTTGGACAAAAGCTTGTCATCCCCATGCAATCGCTTAGTGGACCATCCTTGGCTTTGGCAAAGCAAATAAGGGATGGAAAAACCAACAATGAAAAGAGCAAAGTTCCTTTTTGGCGGGATATGCAGGGGAGAATCATTCAGGCGAATTTCATCCGGGCAGATGCTTACTCAATTACCCTGGAAATGAATGGAGAGCATTTCACACTTCCCATGGAAATGCTGGATAAAAAATCGATGCATCAGGCGTTTATTTTCAGTCAGCATTCCGACTCAAATGAAGCTATTCCGCATAGATCCCCTGTACGAACAGCTAATAGCATAAATTCAGACTTAAGTAATGAAAACCCTTCCCCGGTAAACAAAAATGAGGTTCAGCCACCGCCACCAAATACTAGTGTTCAAAATAAAGATGCCAACATCACTTTGGACATATTCGAAGTGCAGCAATGGACCAACCCGGAGGGCAAGCCTCTCGAAGCATATTTTACAGATCTAAAAGAAAACATCCTGAACTTGAAAACAAAGTCTGGCCAAACCGTGTCCATGGAGTTGGGCAAACTTGATCAAGACTCACAACTCCTCGCGAAGAAGCTCAAGGATTTAAAATCGAAGAGGGATCAAGAAATTGCACGAGCTATTGCGAAAAGAAAAGAAATGAAGGTTCCTTCGTTAAAAGATGATGACCTGTATAAAATTCACGCCTTCGAAAATACTGAGGGCAATACTGTAAACGCTACATTTGTAAGTGCAGATGATCATAAAGTTGTCATCACCTTAAGTAACAATCCAAACCGCTTAATTCCCATGACCTGGGATAAATTCAGTTCCGAATCACAGGCACTTCTTGAAGCCTTGAGAAGATTGAAAAAAAGCATGATTTCTCCAGCTGGCAAAAATAAATTAGCAAGTTTTTCGAGAGGGCCATTTAAAGGCTATAATAGCGTGCTCTCAACTGAGCATTACAATGTCGCACTTTCAGCTGGTGGAAAAAGCGTAATGATTTGGCTTAAATCGGACAAAACCAAACAAAAACCCAAAGCATTTACAGTAAACTTTCAAAACACTTACAATTACAGAGCACTTAAGCGTGATAACAAAGGTAAAATTGAGAGGCATGCCAATGGAAAGCCAGTTTATCGCTGGCCTGTTCGTTCAAGGTCTATCAAGAAGTTGGACACATTTCTTGAACCATCTATGAGCCGTGAAAATATCACCCTAAAAGGCAGTTTAGATAATGGAGCAAAATTCGAATACCATATGGAACTAAACAAGAAAGGCCTTCGGTTTTGGTCTAAACTAGAAGAGAAAAAACCTCCTCCCCCAAAGACTGAATTGGACATAGCATTCACGCCAACTAAACTATATTTTTCGGTCGGAGTCCCGGGATTGATCCCAGATGCTAAAAATGCGACAAATCAAAAAGTTAAGGAAATTGTCGGTGATGCCAGTGTATCTCTAAGGCCCCAGTCTGGTACTCTCAGGCAATTTCCTTACAAAGAACAGTGGACCATAACCAAAAAGAAATTTCAGGGAGAAAAATTCAACACCCTTCAATCGATGATTTTTGCTGGGTTTCCCTACGGAAAAAATAAATTAACGGTGATTAATCCAAGTACTTCTGACATGAATATCGGATATTCCTATGGATATGGCGTACTCTTTCCTTTTCAAGGTATGTCGATTACATATGGTGGCCGAGCAGGGAAGTACAGCCAGGAAATACCTAAATCCCGTGCCTTAAAGATTGAGATTGGCGAGATGAAATAAAATCAGAATCTTGAGCAATTTGTATCAAGAATGGTACCGGCGGAGGGACTCGAACCCACGACCAAAAGATTAAGAGTCTCCTGCTCTACCAACTGAGCTACGCCGGCATCCAAATTTAAAAAAATAAACGCATCATTGTTTGGGTCAAGGCGGTAATCCACCAAGCACAATCAAGTTAAAAGTGAGAGCAACTGAATCAATGTCTCTTACTCCAATGAAAACTTGATCTGCACCTCACAAGCAATCGATAGTTCACTTGGTCCCTTGACCGGAACACTGGAGCGCATGGCATCGCCTGATTCCATCATCATGGGACTATGAAATGGTCGCCCCCCATGGCGGATCTCCTGAATACTTATTGGTGGACCAACCTGAGCATTTAATGGTTCTGACAGGGAAATTGCCTTTTCCAGGGCGTCCTCCACCGCACGAGTCCTTGCCTCTTCCATCAACTCATCTGTATCATCGACAGAATAAACAAGTGATTCAAAGTTATTACCTCCTGCGTCTATGGCTGCCTGCATAATCTCACCCACCTTATCGAGATTATAAATTCTGACCACCAGTCCATTATTGACCTGATAACCTGTAATTAAAGGAGGTTGCCCCTTTCTGTACTGACGCTGAGGGGTAAGCTGAAAACGGGTGGTTTCATAGTCATCCTGCTGAACCCCTTTTTCAGATAATACCTTAAATATACGGCGTATGGACTGACTATTGCTTTCGGTCGCAAGGCTCGAGGTTTTGGCATTTGAGGTGACACCGAGTCGTAAGGTTGCCATGTCTGGCACAGCATCAACCTCACCACGACCAGTTACTGAAACCCACCTTTCCGCCGAACTCAGTTCATGCCCATGCAGGAAAGGACAAGATACAAGCGTGATAATCGGAAAGAAAATAAATTTTACTGTACGATGTTTCATATTGAAAAGTCGGGGGCTGAAATAACTTTCTGAGTGGTTTTCCTGGTCTTCAGGTCCTTTCTAGTGACCGTAATTTTACGTTCAGGAAAGTTAAAATGATTGATTCTGAATTCGTATCCCCAGCCACCAAATTTATAGCCCCTTCGTTTCCCGGAAAGATCGTGGAAATATTTATTTGCTCCAATATGTTGCTGGCAATGAACCGCATAGGATGAAGTTAGCGGGGCCTTCATTTCGTTGGTAATTTCGTAAGGTGCACCGCCAATCTTGTAGTCCTTCAGTATGACAAATCCAATCGTTTTTGATGTATTTGAGTAAGAAAGAACCTGCTGTTGAGTTTGGAAGGATACAGCTTGGATGCTTGGCTTAGAACCGCCTTCCGAAAAAGGCTTGAATACAGAAGACTTGTCCACTGGATTCATCCACTCGACATAGGGCACCCCAACCTCCAGCCAGTGACGAGAAAAGGTCTTTTCAATTGGGTTAAATTTCTTCATGTCCTCAAGCTCCACAAGATCATTGCCTTTCCATGAAACGAGTCGAAAACGGGATGGAAGCCTCTCAAATTTGGTAATGATCAATCCGAATGGGTTGGATAAATTTTCCGCCAATTGATTTTCCGCGTTGTTTTCTTCAGAAGCAGGCAGAAAAGAAGGCGGTTTTTTTGAATCAGCGACCTCAAGATTGCCTTCCTTATCGGAGGCTTGCTTTTCATCCATCTCAGGCAATGGAGCAAAAGGGACTTCTTCGGTGGGTAAGTTCTTGGGTTGATTCGGCTCTTCTGCAGGAACCGGAGGGGAAACTGAAATCTTCGGAGCAGCTAATGGAGGAGCAGGATCATCCTGCACACTTTTTTGCACAATTGGTTCAGGATCTTCCGGAGAACCATCAAGAATCTGATCAATCTGTTCTCGAAATACCAAAAAGGCCATGAAAGAAACCCAGATACCTGCGATGAAAAAAAGAATCTTTTTCATAATTTATTCCACTCCTAAAGAAACTGGCATCCGCCTGTAAAAATAGCAACCCTTTGCGGATGACCTAGATAAGACCAACCTCAAGAAGCCATTTCTTTAAAAGCTCAACAGGTAAGCCGATAATATTACTCTTTGATCCTTCGAATGATTCAACAATCAGATCTGCATTTGTTTGAATTGCGTACCCTCCCGCCTTATCCAATGGGTTTACCGTGGAAAAATACTTTTCGATTCTTGAATCATTCAAATCAAGGAAAGTTACCCGGCTTGTCACTACCTGCTTTTTTATAATTTGCAGGCTTTGATTTATTAAGCACATACCTGTGTGCACTTCGTGGGACTTCCCGGAAAGCTCCTGCAGCATGTTGCGGGCAGCAACTATATCTACAGGTTTTCCAAAACTTTTGTTGCCAATTGCAACCGTCGTATCTGCTCCGATCACCCAGCAACTGGGGAATTCAGTTGCCACCTTACCCGCTTTCCTCAGGGCATTTTCGAGCACCATATCCCCTGGTCCCTTGGGGTGAAAATCCAATTCATCAACCGCAGGAACAACCTGATCAAATTCTGAAATCAAGGCTTTAAGTAATTCCATTCGCCGTGGTGAGCCTGATGCAAGAATCAATAAAGGAGTCGGCTTATGGGTGGCTTTTTTCGAATCGTTTGACATAGTTATCTGCCTACATGATCGCATTGAGAAATAAATCAACAAGATGAAAATCGGAGTCGCTCAGGTTAATCCCACCGTTGGGGATTTACTAGGCAACTTGGAGATTATTCAGGATGCCTATCGCTCCCTCGTGCAAAGTGGGGCTGAGTTGGTCATTTTCCCGGAACTGGTAATTTGTGGATACCCACCGCGGGATTTACTTCTTAAAAAAAATTTTGGACAGGACTGCCTTAACGCCCTGGAAGAATTTTCACGGCAAACCACCTCTCGCCCAGCCCTTATTGGCTTCCCTGAGCCTAAACATTCACGAAACGGTAAACCTTTCTTCAATTCCGCAGCACTCTGCAGTAATGGAAAGGTTGATCAAATTTTCCGCAAGCGATTGCTTCCAACCTACGATGTATTCGACGAAGACCGGTATTTCTCCGCTGGAGAGTCGCAATTACACTTTTCTTATATGGGTAAGAAAATTGGCGTTTCCATATGCGAAGACCTCTGGAATATGGATGGTTCTCTTCACCGGCACAACCCTGTGGATGCCCTAGCCAAGGAAAACCTTGATCTATTGGTTAATCTTTCTGCCAGCCCTTGGCATGTGGGCAAAAAAGAGTCCAGAGAAGCAATCCTAAAGGATGTTAGCAATGTGCTCAAATGTCCGCTCATTTATGTCAACGCAGTAGGAGGAAATGATGAACTAATTTTTGATGGTTCTTCATTGGCACTTAATGAAAATGGCGTGCAAACCCATACCTGTAATGCATTTGAATCTCACTCAAAGGTATTTCATCTCGATCAACCTGAACCCATCGATAAATCACCGGAGGATGACTTGGAGGCCATACGCCAGGGACTTGTTCTAGGATTACGCGATTACGCCCATAAAAGCGGATTCAGCAAAGGACTGATTGGATTAAGCGGTGGAATTGACTCTGCAGTTACTGCGGTCATCGCAACTGAGGCTCTAGGCAGAGAGAATATTATTGGAATTAGTCTCCCTTCAGAAATTTCCAGCGAACATAGTAAAGATGATGCGAAAGCCCTCGCTGAAAACCTAGGAATTGAATACCACAGCTTGCCCATTCAAAAAATTGTGGACTCCGCTGAAAAGGAACTTGCTCCATTGTTTGATGGATTAACTGCCGATGTAACCGAGGAAAACCTGCAGGCGAGAAGCCGTGGACTTTTACTGATGGCAGTTTCCAATAAATTGGGAGCTTTGCTTTTGACCACGGGAAATAAAAGTGAGTTAGCGGTGGGGTATTGCACACTTTATGGGGACATGTGTGGCGGATTGGCGGTCATCTCGGATTTGCCCAAGACCAAAGTCTTCGATTTGGCGAGACACCTTAACAGGCAATCTCTACGAATTCCTCAAAATACCATCGATAAACCACCTTCGGCCGAGCTTCGCCCAGATCAAAAGGATAGTGATTCCTTACCAGATTATAATATCTTGGACGGAATTCTACATGGCTATGTGGAGGAAGGTCTTTCAATTCGCTCTCTTACCGATCAAGGTTATGACGAAACTATCGTTAAAAAAATTGTCAGCCTCGTTGATCGTAACGAATACAAACGTAAACAAGCCGCCCCTGGTTTAAAAATCACTCCCCTTGCCTTTGGTATCGGCAGGCGTATGCCAATTGTGCAAAAGTATGGAAACTAAACCTCATCGTTTATGACGACATCCGAATCCTTATTTAAAAAAGCTAAAACCTTAATACCTGGGGGCGTAAATTCACCCGTGCGGGCATTCCGTTCGGTTGGAGGAAGTCCCTTTTTTACTGCTAAAGCATCAGGGAGTAGATTAACCACGGCAGATGGCTTGGAATTAATAGATTATGTATGCACCTGGGGGCCAGCCATTCATGGACATGATCATCCTACTGTAAGGGAGGCGATCTCCGGTGCTCTTTCCAAAGGAACGAGTTTTGGAACACCTGGGCCAGCAGAAGTGGAAATGGCGGAATTGATCGTTGAGCTCGTACCTTCTGTTGAAAAAGTACGCATGTGCAATAGCGGCACCGAGGCAACCATGTCGGCGATCCGTCTCGCCCGCGGGTTTACAGGACGCGACAAGGTTATTAAGTTTGCTGGTTGCTACCATGGACATGTGGATAGCCTTTTGGTCAAGGCGGGTTCCGGGGCATTAACCCTGGGCAATCCCGATAGTGCAGGCGTTCCGGCATCTTTCGCCGCTGAGACCATCGTACTTCCATACAACGATCTCGATTCGGTCGCAGAATCCCTATCCAGCCAACCCGGACAAGTTGCAGCCATCATTGTGGAACCCTACCCGGCTAATTGCGGGTTAATCCTTCCCCTACCCGGCTACCTCGAGGGATTACGCAAGCTCTGTACCGACCATGGAGTGGTTCTTATTTTTGATGAAGTAATGACTGGCTTCCGATTAGGCCTTGGCGGCGTGCAGGAAAGAACCGACATCACTCCTGACCTCACCGCTATGGGAAAAATTATTGGTGGAGGATTACCTGTTGGTGCTTTGGGCGGCAAAGAAGAAATCATGAATCACCTGGCCCCGCTTGGACCGGTTTATCAGGCAGGAACCCTCAGTGGTAATCCTCTTGCGATGGCAGCAGGAATCGCCTCTCTTCAACTGCTCAAGGAGACAAATCCCTACGACAGGCTTGAGAAGATGGGCAAGCAACTTGCATCCGGCTTACTAAACATAGCAAAAGAAAAGGGAATTGCTCTGCAGGTTCCTCAGGTGGGATCAATGTTTTGCCTGTTTTTTAGCGACGACATCGTAACGCAGTTCGAACACGCGGTTTCTGCAAAGCATGAAAATTTTAACCAATTTTTTCATTTCTGTCTTGAGAAGGGAGTCTACCTCCCCCCTTCCTCCTACGAGACTTGCTTCATCAGTTCTGCTCATTCAGACGAAGATATTGCAAATACTTTGCAAGTTTTTGAGGAAGGAATTTCCTCTTTGGGTTGACCATAACGCATGTTGGTTAAATTAAGGTAGGAAGCTATTCATGAATCGTAAATTATTACTTTGTTTTTCCTTCGCTTTATCCATTTGGATGGGCTCAACCGCATGGGCCGAAAATACAACTGAAAGAATTCCTTTCTATGAGGATTACATCGAAAGCGGTGATTTAGAATCTTACATCCGCAAAGCCAATGAATTCCTTGATGCAAATTCAGCATCCCCAATGGCGCCACGTATTGCCCTCGACCTACTGATGATGGGAAAAGCTGCTGAAAATGTCGATGCGGTCATTCGGGGAACCGACCTTTTGCTTTTTGACTACCTGGGCAGCCTGCCCAGTCTTCATTTTTTTAGTACATTCGATCCCGGCTCAAAACGATTGAGTGAACTTTTAAAGGTTAAGGCCGAGGAAGGAGATTTGAGTAGCGTCGAATTTGCCCAATCTTACGCCGAGGCGATTACTCTTATTGCCCGCATCCAGGGACCGCAAGTTCTTGCAGATTCGGAGCTTCGGATAAGGTCTTATCTAATAACCGCTCTTTCTGATAACCAAAAACTTAATCAAAGTATCAGGGAAGCAGTCGAACAATTAGTTGAACAAAAGGATAAACTCGCACCTTTGGCTAAAATCATTCTTGGCGATGGAGGGCCTATCGAAAAGTTACGCTCTCTTGGAGGGGTTTCCCTTAATGAAGCTGAGTTTTGCCGGAATTATTACATCTCTCAAATAAGTGAAAGCGAAAGGTCTTCTCCTGAGATTGATCAGCTCCTGATTGAGCTTAAGCTTTTTTCTTCTAACCCCCAGCCCAAGGAAGCAATCGAAATGATTGAGTCTCTCGATCAAAGCCTTTCACAAACATCGAAAATTTCCCTCTTCCATGCAGTTGCCCTGATCTTGGATGGAAAAGAGGGCGATGCCATGGAAAAAATCAAAGCATTACTTCAGGAACATTCACCCGAAAACGATGCCTGGGCTGATACGGCAAAATCCATGGCTAATGGCTTGGAATTTGCAGACAGCAGAATAAACCTGCTGCTCGATCAACTTGAAGTTTTTTATAAGCGCTCAAATGAAAAATCAGATTCGATCAAAATTGAGGCGATTTGGAATATTGATAGAAATGGAACCGTAATTCCATTGCACATATTGCTTGGTGCCAGTGCCTCTTCGGAGTCATTTGAGATTCAAGTTTCAAGAAATGAAAAGCCATATTTTTCATACCGAACTGACAATAATTCCAGTTCCCTTCTGACTCCGGATAAAACCCTGCATATTTTTGCGGAAAAGGGACCCTACCCTGTTCCTCTTATGGACATATCAAGGGACTCTTCACTTGGCACATTTAATTATAATTTTAATTTGAACTTTGGTCGCGAGTTCTCCGACTTTACCAAACCAGTTCTCGACATCCTTACTAATTCCTACATCAGCACATCAAAAGGCAGAGAGGTTCTAATTAATTATTTAATCGAGCGTAAAGGTTTATGGATTTCACCACCCGACTCTTTGGAAAACGGAACCCGATTCAAATTAAACTCAATAAATCCTGCTTCTCCCTCACCTAAAGCCAGCGAAATTGAAATCGATTTGGCCGGAAATCTCAGCATGTTTAAAATTGGAGATCTCAGGATTGTGCAATGCGAAAGGGGCGAACCTGAAATTCTTTCATCCATGCCCTCCTGGCCAGAAGTGGATACTTCCTTGAGTCATGATTCATTCCAGTTCTCTATTCTCATGGAATCAATAGGTTCACTCATGACCAAGTAAGAGAAATCTCAACTGAGACAAACTTTCAAATCACTGGGAATTTCGACAGCCCCGGCCATTTACTAATCTTAGGGGGTAACGCATATCACCCCATTAAACTTGGGGCGTGGGTTTTCAAAAAATTAAAGGGACGGACCGCGTAATGAAGATTCAAGTTGCCGTTGAAACTCCATAACATCTTCGTCACTTGGCTTGTACCCTTCAGTACCTCCAGACAATGCAAGGCGGCCAAACTGGTCAATAGTCCATTTTTTTGATTCACCATCAGAAAAGGTCACCGACCCACTTGCCATTGCCCCAGGAGGAGTTACTCCATCGACCTCGAGCTTTACACCTCCAGCTGATGTGCCATCAAGTGGATCTGTAGTAGCATTATCTATGGAGTCTGTTTTGGCAGGTTCAGGAACCTCGTTGTCAACTAAATCCAGATCAAGGTCATCCACCAGAAAGCGGACATCCATGTAAGTCATCACAATTCCAAAGTCGGTATTGATTTTTTTTTGGATTTCAGAAAGTCCCATTCCTTCGGATACCCACCGGGAAATTTCAATTTTCTGTTCACTGCTTGGTTCGGTAGAAACTGCTGGGACTGAGCTTTCACTGCCAGTAACATCACCAGTATCTTGTCCGTTAGGAGAAAAACTATCTTCGTTCATAATCTAAAGGATTTGATTAGAACAAAGTAGTCAATTGTTCAAGTTCCGAAAAAGTAAAAGCCATGAGGCCAGTCTATTACTCCATAGACTGGGAAAGATTTTCGTGCAAAAACTCGACCGCACTCTTTATAGATGTATCCTGGTCCATCATATTTTCCACAGTCTTGCATGCATGAATAACTGTACCGTGGTCTCTTCCTCCAAATGCACCACCAATTTCCTGCAGGGAATGTTCAGTAAGCATACGGGAAAGATACATCGCAACCTGCCGAGGAAAGGCAATGTTTGCAGGTCGGCGGCGGGAGAGCATATCAGCCATGCGAAGATGATAGTAGTCCACCACTTTTTTCTGAATGGTTTCAATAGTGATACGACTGAGGTTTTCCTCTCTTAGAATGTCACGCAGTAAGCGCTGAACTGTTTCAAGGTCAGCTTTCTTGCGGGTAAGACCAACATAGCCAGCCACGCGGGTGAGCGCACCTTCCATGCGCCTGACATTGCGGGAAATATTTTTAGCGAGGAACTCGAGAATTTCTGGTTCGATAGAAATCCCCATCGCCTCTGATTTGCGGGTAAGGATAGCCACACGTGTTTCCCAATCCGGTGCTTGAATATCAGCCACCAACCCCCATTGGAAACGCGATAACAAGCGGCTTTCGATCTTGTCTATTTCTCCGGCAGGCCGGTCACTGGTTAAGCAAATTTGACGCTGTGCTTCGTAGAGTTCGTTAAAAGTATGAAAAAACTCCTCTTGGATACGCTCTTTGCCAGCGAGAAATTGGATATCATCGATCAGAAGGTAATCAACACTACGGTAACGGGAACGAAATTTTGTCAGGGTATTTTCCTGAATGGCACGGATGAATTCGTTAGTAAATTTCTCGCAGGAAACATAGGCAATCCGGCATGATGGGTTACGGTTGAGTGCCTGGTGAGCAACTGCATGCATGAGGTGGGTTTTGCCTAATCCGGTATCACCGTAAAGAAATAACGGATTGTACGCATGTGCAGGAGCATTGGAAACTGCAACACAGGCGGCATGAGCAAGCTCACTCCCAGCACCTACGACGAAATTTGAGAATGTATTCTTAGGGTTAATCCCAAGCGATCTTCCATGAAGAGATGGCCCGGTGCGCCGATTAGGAGACGATTTCTTCTTTGATGAAGCAAGGCGATTGGAAGATGAGACTTCGGTTTCATCTTCATAAGCACCAAGAAGTTCAACCGTGTAAGGATAGCCCACTAAACGGTCAGCCTCTTGCCTGATCACATCAAGGTAATTATCTCTGATCCAAATTGCGGAAAATTCATTGGGTGTAATTAATTCGCATCCGTCGTCGTCCATGTGGCCAACTCGAATGTTATCAAACCATACCCTGAAGGTATCGGCGGGAATGACTTCCAGAAGACCTTCCCGGAGAGAACTCCAGAAGGTTTCAGGTGTTGCAGTTAATTCGGTCATAGGGTGTAAGAATGGAATTTATTCACAGGCTTGCGGGAATGGTGCAAACCAACTGATTATGAAGGGGTTCTAAAACTGTAGAGGGGGTAAAAAAGAGAAATGATTTTACAAAAATGATGCAATCGATCTCAGTAAATATTTTCATATCAAACAGATTAACAACAGTTTGCATAAAATCAATGAAGGGTTTGATGGGAATTTAGACTGTGAAGGGTAAAAAAAGGGATACAACTTTTCTGAAGAAGAATTGCAAGTAAACCAAGAAAAAAAACACGCTGCCAACGATAAGTTTCTCACAAGTTATTCACACTGCCTTGAAAGTAAGTTTTTTAATATTTTTGGGTTGCCAAAAGTGTGAAATCAATCTGTTTGGCAATCCCCCTGACTGATGGGTACTTAGAAAAAATTTTCCTATCAAAAAAGGGTGAGTTACTTACCTCCACCTGTCATTTTTTCGATTAATTTTAGATTAAAATCTGCCGCAGAGTCATGACCAAGTTGGCGCCCTGCCTGAACCATGGCAGCCACTTCAACCAATCTCGCCATATCTCTTCCAGTACGCAGAGGAATTTCCATATGGGGTACCTCAGCACCTAAAATTTCAAAACTCTTTTGATCAAGACCGGTACGATCAATAGTTTGATCGTTATTATCTTCAGTGAAGGTAACAACCAAATCTATCTTTTGCTGTAAACGCACAAAGCGGATGCCAAATAGTTCCTCGATATTAATAATTCCAATTCCCCTGCATTCCATAAAACCCCGATTCATTTCATCGCAGAATCCAACCGGAGTATGATCACTCAGAAGCTTGACCCGGACCAGATCATCCGCCACCAGACTGTGCCCCCTTTCTAGAAGGGCTAGAGCCGCCTCACTCTTACCGGATCCGCTGTCCCCACGAATTAAAGTGCCAATACCCCTAATATCCAGCAAGGTTCCATGTAAAGTCGTTCTTGGAGCAAATCGTTCCTCGAGTAAAACAGTGGTCTCGGTGGTAAAAGCTTTAGAAGCAAGAGATGTGCGAAAAACTGGCACACCATTTTTTTCCATAATTTCAATCATCTCTGGCATGGGAGCAAGATTCCTTGAAATCACAACACATGGAATCCTTTTCCGGACCATGGTTTCGAGAGTTTTTCTTCTATGTTCTGAATTTTGCTCGCGGAGATAGCCCATTTCTCCGGCACCAAAAAGCTGGATCCGCTTATTTGCGAAATACTTATAATATCCTGTTACCGCCAAGGCGGGGCGGTTGATGCTCCGTTCCCTAATTGTACTTCTGGAAAGAGTTTTAGGTGAGGTTACCAGGCGAAGAAGCAGGGATTCACCAAAGCTTTCAAAAAAATCTCGGACGGTTATGCTCTCTATGTATTCGGGTATGTTATGAGATTTCATGGGATATTACAGATGGTACACTTTATTCAGGCCTCAAAATCATGACCGAGGTATTTTTCACGGGTATCAGGATCGGATAGAAGAAAATCTGCATCTCCATGGGCGAGCACCTTGCCTTCATAGAGAAGGTAGGCACGATCCACCACCCGTAGAGTTTCCCGCACATTATGATCGGTCAGGAAAATTCCCATTCCCTGATTTTTAAGGTTACTGATAATAGAAACCACTTCACTCACACTGATCGGATCCACTCCACTGAATGGTTCATCCAGCATCAAAAATTTAGGTTTCAGAACAAGAGCCCTCGTAATTTCAAGCCGGCGTCGCTCTCCTCCGCTGAGTGTGAACGCTTTTTGAGAGGAAAGATCAGTAAGGCGAAGTTCTGCCAGCCTTTCCTCGACCATCTCATTTTCTTTCGCCTTGGATAAGCCCAGGGTTTCGACAATTGCTCTTACATTTTCCTCCACGGTTAATTTTCGAAAAACTGAGGAATCCTGGGGCAAATAAACCAATCCGTTTCGGGCCCTTTTATAAGCGGGAAGGTTCGTCAAGTCCAACTCATCCAGAAATACTTTACCCTGTGTGGGACGGACAAATCCAGCAACCATTGAAAAAGTGGTTGTCTTCCCTGCTCCATTCGGACCAAGCAATCCCACAACCTCACCGCTTTTTGCTTCAAGAGATACGCCACGAACCACATCCTTGCGTCCGTAACGCCTGGTGAGATCAATGGAACGAAGCAAGGATGTCATTGACTACTTCGATGGTCCTGAAAGTTTGGGAAAACTAAATGCCGGCAGTCCGGGCAGAGATAATTTCGACCTCCCCATTTTACCCCCAATCACCTCCGCCCTTCCATCTTCCTTGTGTAAAATAATCCGCTCACCGATCGCTTCGCCCCAATGATCATCCGATACCACGGCACCACCATCCAAAAGCACTTCCCCACCCTTTGCATTCCAGATCAGATTTTCAGCAATACAGGATCTACCGGGCTGAGTAAGCTGAACCTTTCCTTTTGCATGGATCCGAACAATCTTTCCGATTACCTGGCTGGATGCATTATCCTCTTGTCCTAAGTCAATCACCGCACGCTCGCAGGAAATCGTAACCAATTGTTTTCCGGAAAGATTGGCATCATAAAATTCCATTTCAATGTGCACATTTTCTTCGAGTAGAAACTTGTGCCTCCCCATGCCCAAATCAACAAGTTCGAATTTTTTTGCTTGGGCGGTAGTTGGAAATTTTCGCAACTCTTTTGAGCTTCGATTCGCTGGCGTTCTGCTTTTCTGATGTTCTTTATTTTCCTTGGGCACCTCTGGCCCCAGTGCAAGAAGGCTCCCCACTTCATGGGCAAACGCAACTTTGGCATCTTCCGAAAACTCCAGTCGGTTCCTTGCACCTTTATTTACCTCCTCAAATGACCACTGCCTACCCTCTGCCTCAAATCCTTCTCCATCCACAACCAATCGGTCTTTTCCAAATGCAGAGCCGAGTCCAAGATCGAAAGTACCACTTGCTGAATATGCCTGAGAAACAGGCCGGTTTCTTTCCAAGAATCTCATCACTGGTTGCTTTGCATTATATTTTTTATTCCCCAGTACTTCCACTTCCTTAGCCTGAAGTTCCCAATGCAATCGGCCTTGGTCATCATAGGCAGGAATACGCACATCAATTGCCCCTGGTCGATCACCAAGTAGTGATTGTAAAAAACCAAGGATGATCAGACCAATATAAATGCTATCTTTCAAATGATATACCTGAAAAATCTTTATAAAATATGGCATGAGAATACTATCGAGTACCCGTGCTGTTATTCTCATTGGTCGGAGAATGAGGGCGGAAGCGTAATACGGATCCGTTGATGCAGTAGCGCTTATCAGTTGGGGTATCAAATCCTTCGCCCTTGAATACATGGCCGAGGTGGCCATCACAAACTGCACATAAAACTTCTGTTCTGGGATAGCCCAGTAAATAATCAACTGAAGTTTTTACATTTTCCACCTTTGACGGATCATAAAAAGAGGGCCATCCGCAATGGGAATCGAATTTCTCATTGGATGAAAATAGTTCGGTATCACAACCAACGCAGAAATAAACCCCAGCACCCTGTTTTTTAAATTCCTCATACACTTTTCCATTGGGTCGCTCTGTGCCCGCTTTTCTCAAGATTCTGAATTGTTCGGGAGAGAGGACGGCTTTCCACTCCTCCTCAGACTTGACCACAGGTTTAGGATTATCAGTTTCTTCACTCATCTTAAGTTTGCTTCTGTCCGAATTTGCAAAAACAAGCAACCCAACACCTGCAATCAAGAAAGCAGAAAAAAACCATTTAAGGTGATACTTGCTCAAAGCACAGGCAATCATATTTAGTCCCTGTAAGTTACAAGATATTCTGGCTATTGCCCCAGTCTTTCTGCAATGCTGGCATCATTTGCATAGGCAATGGCAGATTCCTTTGAAATTACACCATGCTGATGGAGGAAAAGTAAATGCTGTTCCATCGTCAGCATTCCCTCTCTCGATTGAGTTTCCATGGCCGAGTAAACCTGCTGCCAGTTACCAGTTCGGATTAGATTTCCAATTGAGGGTAAATTCTTCAACACTTCCATGACCAGAATTCGTCCGGAAGCATCCTGCCTGGGAACCAGCTTTTGACTGAGCACATAGGATAAACTGAAGGAGAGTTGCAGGCAGATGAATTTTGACTGTTCGGCTGGGAACATATCTACGATCCGGCTTAATGCACCCTTTGCATCACGGGTATGCAGGGTGGAAAAGACAAGGTGACCGGTTTCTGCCGCACTCAGTGCAAGGGTTGCGGTTTCAGTATCCCTGATTTCCCCGACAAATATAATATCTGGATTTTCACGAAGAGCACTTTTCAGACCACCAGAAAAGCTGCTCACATCCTGACCAACCTGCCGCTGTGACACCATCGAACTTTCATTCTTAAAGATGAACTCAACGGGATCCTCCAAGGTAATAATGCGAGCCTTCCTGTTTAGATTAATATGATTTATGAGGGAGGAAATTGTAGTGGATTTACCACTTCCGGTTACTCCGGTGACCAAAACCAGTCCACGCTTCAAGCCGGTAATTTCCTGCCAAATTGCCTCCGATGGTAATCCCACTTCCTGAATGGCCGGAATGGTAGAGGAAAGAATCCGCATCACAAAAGCAAGTCCATCCCTGTCCCGGAAGACATTAAGACGGAAATTCACCCCCTGGTCTGTCCATTCGAAAGCAGTGTCCACATCCATGGGACTATCAGGGTCAGAAACCTGGGCGAGTTGCTTTTCGCTAAGTAAAATCTTGAGCATATGGAGCATTGCCTCATCAGTAACCGGTGTTCCTTTGGAAACGGGGAGCAATTCATCATCAGTCCGGAAGCTTATGGCCAAGCCGATTTTCACATGCATATCAGAGACCCGGCTGAAATTTCCGCTTTTTTTCTCGGGATCCAAAAACATTCCCAGGATCTCAGCAAAACTAAGCCGTTCGAGACCTGCACGATAAAAAGGCACATTTAATAGATCTTCTTCGCTCATATGAACAATACAATGCTACCGTGTTTGAAATTCTTCAAGACAACATCTCGAAAATTTACTTCGTCTATGCAGAGCGAAATCCGCATAAATTTGCATTGCAAACCGCCCAATTATCCAAAAAAAAGGAAACATTGCCATGAAAGTTCACTTTAAAGGAACTCGGGGTTCCCTACCCGTTTCACTCACCGCTGGTGAAGTAAAGGATAAGGTCATATCCGCCCTACTTGCTGCCCGTGGTAAAGATCTCCGTTCCGAGGGGCAGATTCGAGAATTCGTTGATAAAACCCTTAAATTCCGAACAAGTTCCAGTTGGGGAGGTAACACTTCCTGCGTGCACATTGACACAGGATCCACTGATTATATGATCATGGATGGTGGTTCTGGCTTACGTGCACTGGGAAAAGAAATCATTGAAAGTACCCTTACGGGACTCACCTTTCATATCTTTCTTTCCCACCTACATTACGACCACATTCAGGGAATTCCCTTTTTTGCCCCCGCCTATTTCCCCTCCAACAGCGTTGTATTCCACGGTGGGCACCGAGATATCGAGAAATTTTTGCGCCGTCAAATGGAGGAACCGTTTTTTCCCATTAACTTTGACACCTTGGGAGCAAACATTTCTTTCGAAGAACATAGTCCAGGTGATGTGGTCCAAGTATGCGATGCAGAAGTCACCCTATTTAAACAAAACCATCCCGGTGATTCCTACGGCTACCGGGTGGAGGCAAATAATAAAGTTGTGGTGTACTCGACTGACTGTGAGCATAAGAACGACGCCCATGGGAAAGATTACTCCTATATTGACTTTATCCGCAATGCAGACCTGCTTATTTTTGATGCTCCATACACTCACAGTCAGTCAATTGGAAACCGTGAGCACTGGGGTCATTCCAGCAATGTTATGGGGGTAGAATTGGCCGCCCGTGCTGATGTAAAAAAACTGGCTATTTTTCATCATGATCCCAATGCCACCGATGAGCAAATTTCTGAATTTTTCTCCCACACCAGAAAATTTCTTCAGGGCACCAGGCATGCAGTCCGTGAATCCATCCCTGGTATCCCAGGAGCTCCTTCCCCAAGAGGATTCCCCAAGGAAGTAATTTTTTCGTACGATGGCTTGAGCCTTAGCCTCTAAATCATTCATGTCTTCGCTTAATTCCACCGCAGGCGAATTACCCAAACGCCTCGAAAAATCGGCAATTAACGAACTTCCATTGATTAGATTTCAGGGATCTATTCAGATGGCCGAGGATGCAAAATCTTTCAAGAAGTTTGCTGACCGGTTGACCAAACAAAAAATTTTGGGTTTTGACATCGAGTGCAAACCGAACTTCAAACGTGGTCCTAATAATCCACCTGCCCTTCTTCAGATTGCCACTGCAGATCAGGCATTTCTTTTCCGGCTTTATCCGGTGATGCGTCTGGGCCCGCTAAAAAAAATTCTGGAGGACCCGGGGATTATAAAAACCGGGGTCGCAATCAAGGACGATGTTTACAACCTTAAAAAAATTGAGGAATTTGAGGCCGCCGGCTTTGAAGATCTCGCTCCGCTTGCTCAGTCCCTTGAAATTGAGCAAACCGGCCTGCGTAATTTAACTGCTATATTTTTCTCTCACCGGCTATCCAAATCTGCCCAGCTATCCAACTGGCAGAAGAGACCACTCTCGACCTCCCAGATGAACTACGCTGCAACCGACGCCTGGATAAGTCGTGAACTCTACCTCATTATGAAGGCAAGAATTGCAGCTCAACCGGTAAAGAAAAAAAGGTCACGCTCCTCTGGCAAAAACTCCTCTGATAGCTCATAGGCCATTCGGCCTCCATGAATCCGTAACCGGTCAGTAAGGCTGGGATTGGAAGGTCGGGGAAAAATAAACTCTTTTTCGATTAATTCTCCGGGACGTAAGTCGCTATGAGAACTTATAAAAAATGCTTCCGGCTCGAGGGTTCTTCCAATTTCTCTTTCCACTTTTAATTTGTAGTCCATCCCCGGCAGTATGCAGTCCTCAATTCCACAGGCCAGCAGGCAAAGTAAGTCGTCGGGTTCACCCTCAAGGTAAGTCAGTATATCCATCTCCACTACTTTCCGGGGAATTCTTAGGTGCTCAGGTAATTGATCCTCCACATAAGCCTTTTGGGCAATTTCCTGCTTGTCTGCATAAAACGGTTCAACTGCCACAAAATTTTTTGCCCCTGCATGAGCCGCCAGTGCATAGCCGTATGGCATCATCCCGGCCCCAATCTCCACCACCCTTTTGCCTTTGAGTAATTGATGCAAAAACGCACCACCTGGTAACAAGCTCCACTCAAAAAGAGCACGGGTAAACTCACCACCGGGAGCGGCAAACCCAGTTCCCAGATCACGGGAAACCTGCAAGCGCTCCCGCCAATCCTGGGACCCTAGACCATCAAATTGTTCAACCACGGGATTAATTTGCCCGGGTCAGCATTACCTCCATTAGTTCAAGAAGGAACTGATTTTCTCCCCCTATCTGCCTGACTGCATTCAGGGCATCCCCTGTATGTGATTTGGCAAGCTCGCGGGCTTTGGTTTCACCGAGCATATTCACCCAGGTCATTTTTTGATTTCGTTGATCGTTCCCTGCATCCTTTCCAAGTTCTGCTGAACTGGAAGTAACATCAAGCAGATCATCCACAGCCTGGAAAGCGAGCCCCAGCGACCTGCCGGCTTTTTTTATCAGGTTAACCATCGCGTGGTTATCTCCCTGTTTTCCTAGGCGAAACCCCATTTCGAGGGAGGCCTCAATCATCGCAGCAGTTTTGTTTTCATGGACATAGGAAAGAATCTTTTCATCTGGTTCTTTTCCTTCGGCTAACAAGTCCTCCATCTGCCCGCCTACCAGGCATTGACTGCCCGAAGCACGGGCCAAGCAACTGATCAAACGAAGAGCAATTTCTGGGTGAGCTGCATATTCAGATGCTAATTTTTCGAACGCCAGAGGAATCAAGGCATCACCAGCAAGGATTGCGGTCGCTTCATCAAATGCCCGGTGGCAGGAAGGTGCACCCCTGCGCAGGTCGGAATTATCCATCGCGGGCAAATCATCATGAATCAGGCTGTAGGTATGAATAATCTCCAGGGAAATTGCCGCGGGTATGGGATCTAAATCGCCAGGAAAAAGTTCATGGGCGGCAAGTGCAAGAACTGGCCGCAATCGCTTTCCTCCAGCCTGCAGGCTGTAATTCATTGCCTCATGCAAACGGGCTGGCCGGGTACCCGAACCAGGGAGGTCAGAGACCATCCGTTCATTGATCAATTGCTGGAAAGATTTTAATTTTTCGGAGAAACTCATGGCTTGCGGAGAATAGGAAGCATGGCATCATGTATTGCTTATGCCAAGTTTGGAAGCAGTATGCATCAGGCTATTCGGTCGTCCTGGCTGGATACCTAAAGTTCTGTTGGGAGGAGGTCTATCATTCGTCCCCGGGCTCAACTTATTTGCGCTTGGGTACCTGATGGTATACGGGCGCCGGTTGCGCCGCTCCCAGCAACTCGACCTTCCGGAATGGTCAGAAATGGACTGGCCAAGGCTATTTATCGATGGTCTGCGAATGTTCTCCCTGCTTTTCTGCTTTATCGGAATTCCCTTGCTGGTTGGATGGGTGGTCAGCCTACTTTTATTTTTTATCACCTTTGGTATTCTAGGAGTGGTCGCCTATTTCCCAATTGCACTCTGTGGGTTTCTGGCACCGGTCTTATTTCTTTGTTCATTTGGAGCGTACCTGCGGGATGAAAATTTCAGGGATGCGTTCCAGCTTCGTTTCATCATTGAGGAAGCCCTTAGGTCGTGGAAGGTGCTGGCTCTGCCGGTAGTTTGTTTTTGGGGAATCTTCCTCCTGGCTCTACCTCTCTATGGACTTTCTTTTTTTGTGGGTTCTTGGGTATTGATTGCATTCTATGGATGCATGCGTTCCCGGGCTCCTTTCTAAATTTTATTTTCTCCAGCTAAAAAAGGACTAACTGTATGCCAACTTACGATTATCAATGCGGTGCTTGCGGCCATGAGTGGGAACTCTTCCAATCCATGAACGATTCCCCGGTCAAAAGCTGTCCCAAATGTAAAAAACGCAAAGCCAAACGCCTGCTTGGATTGGGTGCGGGTCTTATCTTTAAAGGAACTGGCTTCTACGAGACCGATTACAAGAAAAAGACTGGGGGTGAAGCCAAGGAAAAATCATCCGGCGATTCCAGCTCATCCGACTCCGGTTCCTCCGATAAGTCATCTCCCAAGAAGGAGACCAAGAAAGAAAGTAAGCCAAAGAAGGAAAAGGCAACTGCTGCCTGACACTTTCCTATATCACCATGATCCCTCAAGTCCTCGTTCCTCTGGCACACGGATTTGAGGAAATCGAGGCCACCTGCCCGATCGACTTGTTGAGACGGGCTGATGTGGAAGTGGTTACTGCATCCTGCGAGGATGACCTTGTGGTTATTGGCCGTTCGGGCATTGCCCTGCAAGCGGAGATTTTGCTCAGCGATATTTCCGTAGAATCATTCGATCTACTGGTGCTTCCCGGCGGGCCATCCGTCTTTAAACTACGGGAAAGAAGGGAGATTTTAGAACTGATAAAATCCTTTCATTCCACTGAGAAGCCAATCGGGGCAATCTGTGCCGCCCCCCTGCTCCTGCACGATGCCGGCTTATTGAAAGATCTCTCCTACACTGCTCATGCCAGCGTTTCAAATGAGCTTAAGGAAATGAAAAACGATCAGGCAGTGGTCAAGGATGGCCTTATCATTACCTCTCGTGGAGCGGGTACTGCGGTTGAATTCGGCCTCTCACTGGTCGAATTACTTTGTGGAAGGGAAAAAGCGGATGAAATCCGCCAATCCATTCACGCCTGAGTAAGGAATTTATTCCGGAGTATTACTTGGATGCATTAGCATCCGAAGCATTTTCTTCATCAGGAAAGATTGCCGGAATTGGCTCGGACTCATTCAAATCAGGAAGCTCAGGTTCCACCACAGGTGGTGTAATACTAAGCAATTCAACTTCAAAAGTAAGCACCTCATTTGGACCGATGGCATTGTTTCCGCTTTCACCGTAAGCTAAATCCGCTGGTATGTATAATTTCCACTTCGCCCCGGTATTCATCAACTGTAGCGCTTCAGTCCATCCGGAGATCACTTGATTTACCCGGAACTTCGCCGGTTCTCCACGGTCCTTGGAAGAATCAAATACCTGACCGTCGGTCAAAGTGCCATGGTAGTGTACCTCCACTTCATCATCTGCGGTTGGCTTTTGCCCGGATCCCTTTTTTAATACTTCATAAAGCAGTCCGCTCTCCGTTTCCTTGACGGGCTTTCTTTTTCGCTGTTTCGACAAATAATCCGCCCCTTTTGCAAGGTTGATTTCGGGCAATGATTTTGCCTGCTTTAAAAGAGACTGTAATTTTTTAAGTTCTTCAATCCTGGCAATCTGAGCGGATGCATTTTCATCCTTACCCAGCTCAGATCTCTGCGTATCAAATACATCAGAATTCTCTTCCGCCAGTGCCTGTACACCCAGGAGAAATCGTGCCTCCCTGCGATCGGTGGGTAATAAATTCGAGTTTTCAGCAACTGCGGCTAACGCAGACTTCCCCGCGTCGACCTGCTCGCTTTCAAGCATGCTTACCGCAGCACCTATCAGAGCACGGCCCTCCAAGGGATCACCCTTTAAGCGGTTTGCTGCAGTTTGGAAATTTCCAACCGCCTCGGCATACCTGCCCTCATCATACTGAATCGATGCCGCACGGTACTGGGCAACACCACCCAGTGCATCATCATAATCTTCTGCAAAAGAGAGAAATCCTTCTTCTGCGGTTACTTCCTCCAGGTTTGCCCGAAGAAAACGCAGGCTTCTTTCCGCGGCTTCCTCATCTTCACTCTTTTGTAGGTAAGAAGAAATGGCTACTCCGAGTGCAATCGCTCCAAGAATACCAAATAAAGTATTCTTGCTCTTCCTCCAGGTTTCCACCTCGTCGTAGGGGCGGGCCTCGGCAGCCTGCTCGGCAGTCAAACCTTCGGGCAATTCTTCATTTGCCGGTTCTTCGTTCTCCTTGGGCTCCTCGTTGGATTCGTTATTTGCCATTGGTTGGATAGTGTTAACAAAAGCGAAATATCCTCTTCATTTTGGAGGGAAAGTCAACGACCGCTTTGCTTGTCCGCAAGCCAAGCCAACCGTTCTTATTCTTCCCCGTATGAATTGGACGAGTAATCGTAGTACAACGGCCTGCCCCGATTTCCCCGTACAAAATACAACCAGTTGCTCTTTCTGTCAGACCATAGGTAGGGCCATACCTTCTCCTTGGTCCAAAGCCATCCCCTTCCCTTCTTCCAAAGCCACACGCTGGCGTCGGCAGACTCGGCATGGTACGCCCAATTCATCTCCTCGTGGTACAACCAGCCCGATGGATCGGCGCGGAACAGTCCGAACCAGTCTGACTGCACCCAACCACCGATCAGTTGTTCAGATTTCCCCCACCAAACTTTTGCGGGTTCTAAAATTTCAACCTTCTTGACTGGTCCCACGCCATATCCCGCCACATTCTTTGCCCACGAACGGTAATAAACCGTGCCGGTCAGGTTACTGTCCACAAGCCTGAGTCCAAATGCT
>JAYQBI010000008.1:0-3689 GCA_038137235.1 Opitutales bacterium
TGCATTTATTTTTGTTTTTCTGCGGATGCACGCAGGAGAATAGAGAAGAACCAAAGGTGGATGATTTATCAATCACTCAGGCATCTCAATTATCCCGTGAAGCCCAAAAAGGAACCCACCTACTTGCAGATGGTTCATCCTATGAAGGGGAGCTTGCCCAGGGATTGCCTCATGGATTTGGTACCCAAACATTTGCCGATGAAAATGTTTATCAAGGGCAATTTGAAAAAGGGCTACCGCACGGTCATGGTATTATGCGTTACAAAGCAGTGCCAGAAATCGACCGATACTTCGGGAACTGGTCAAATGGTATGCGGAGTGGTTTTGGTACATTGGTAATGTCTGACGGATCTGAACTTGTAGGCCATTGGGAAAAAGATGGATTGTCTCATGGAGAGTTTTCTTCGCCAGATGGTTCAAAATATTTTGGAAAATGGCAGGGTGATTCCTTGATTGAGGGTGTGTATGTTTCCCCTCTAGGTGACCGGTTTACAGGCAAGTTTGATAATTTGGGTGAATATTTAACAGGTTCTCTACAAACTGCAGGTCAAAAATTTTATCATGGATCATTTCAGGAAGGCAAATTTCATGGCACCGGTATCCTGGAGGATTTAGACGGATCAATTTACATTGGCATCTTCGAGAATGGCAAAAAAAACGGGACTGGGATTCTTGAGGACAATGATGGCACAGTTTATCATGGTGAGTTTAAGCTCGGGTTGCCTCATGGCCAGGGTGTGCAGTTTGATCCCAATGGGGCACTTTACAATGGTGAATGGGTTGAAGGAAGAAGAAGCGGAAAAGGGTTACTCGATTTTGGAGATGGTACCTCTTTTTCTGGAGACTTTGAAAATGGGCGAGCGATACGGGGACAATATGACTGGGGAGATGGAACGGTTACGAACTCTTATCAGGATGAAGATGGTAATTGGCTTGATTATGAGGAATGAACTCGATGCGAGGGTCGTTTGATTGGTTGTTGCCAAGAACTGATTATTACTAAAAAATACATAATTAGATAACAATGTCCGACTCCAAGGAATTTACACTTAAGTTTTGGGGGACCCGAGGAAGTATTCCATGTCCTGGTCCTTCCACCGTAAAATACGGTGGCAATACCACATGCTTTGAACTTACCTGTGGCGGTAAACGCATCATTATAGATGCCGGTACCGGGATCCGTCTTTTAGGTAAGAAAATTATGCTGGAAGAGGGAAATCTGTTGGATGCAGACCTGTTCTTCACCCACACCCACATGGATCATATTCAGGGACTGCCATTTTTTGCACCCCTTTACAATCCCAGTAGCAATGTCAGGATGAATGCGGGTCATTTGGCTGATGATAACTACGATCTTCAGGGAATTATTGGCACCATGCTGATGAAAGATCCGGTTTTCCCCGTCCCAAGTGCCTTGATCGAGAAAGCATGTCAGTTTAATGACTACGATTGCGGAAAAGTGTTCAATTTACCTGGGGGGGTTGTGATTAAGACCGCACCATTAAACCACCCCAATGGTGCCTGTGGCTATCGAATTGAATTTGACGGAAAGGTGGTTGCAATCTGTACAGATACTGAGCACTTCGAGGGCAGAATTGACGAAAATGTTATCGAGCTGTCACAGGATGCCGATGTAATGGTTTATGATTCCGCCTACACTGACGAAGAATATCCAAACTTTAAAGGTTGGGGGCATTCAACCTGGCAGGAAGCGATCAAGGTTGCGGAAGCGGCCAATGTATCCCAAACTTTTCTTTTTCATCACGACCCATCTCATGATGACGCCCGCATGGATGAGATTGCCAAGGCTGCAGCAGAAGTTCGTTCATCTGTTCGGCCCGCCATTGAGGGAGAATTGATACAGATCTAAACTTATTTTATTAAGTTTATCGCTCCAAGTTATATTGGGCGAGCGATCTATTTATATGCCTCAATCAGGCGGCCAGCATTTTCAGATCTTTTAACCACCCGACCTTCTGGCTTCTCAAGTAAGGTCATGTTTCCAGTCCCCAATAATTTAAGGTCCAGCCATTTTTCAGGAGCTAAAAAAAGGCTGCCGGAACCATGATGGCTAACCACAGCTTCTTCAAGAAAGAGTCCTTCCCCGCGTAATTCTCCCGAATTAAAAACAGTGGCGTTTAATAGACTGGTCTCTCTTCCTCTCAGAATCACAGGGCCAGTTCCTTCCTGCCTTAATTTGATCACTGGGCATTTGATGGAATCGACAAGCATGGTTCCTGAACTGTTTGAAAAAAGAAGCATTTCATCCGCCTGCACGCCTTTAATCACTAAGCTACTCTGTTCGTGGAGCCTTGCTTCTTTTAAGGATTCAATACTAACTATGATTTCGACTGGGAAAATACGCTGGGCAGATACCCGGATCAGTGGAATTCTTCTGGAAAGATCAAAAGTATTATTTGCGTCGAGGTAAAGCGTTTTGCCGACAACCCGCGATTCTATCGAATCAATAATTTCTGAATTTGCAAAATATTCAATTTCCCGATTACGTTTTCCAGGTTCGACAAAAACCTGAATTGCACCTCTTACTTCTATCTTGTCGAAATGAAACATAAGTTTTTTTTTCGACTCAACCGATGATCCATTGACTGAAGGAAGCACGAGCATGCCTAGTAAGTAAGTCTTACTTGCCCATTTCCTAAGCCAAGGTTGTTTATTGTTTTTTATGACGCCTGCCATATCTTTTTCGGTTCGGTCCTTTCGAGATGGTTTTCTTATGTAAGCTCGCATGATTGCCTTGGAGGAATGAAATTTGATCCCTTAGTAATGCAGCTTTTTCAAATTCGAGTTTCTTAACCGCTTCAAGCATCTCTTTTTCAAGTTGTTTGATTAACTTTTTCACTTCCTGGACTGTGCTTTTTTCTGAGACCATTAAAAAATCGTCCTCTTCGTCCTTGTTAGAGCGTAAACTTTCCTGAATGGGACGACTTACACTTTTGGGAGTGATGCCATTGGCCTCGTTGTATGCTTGCTGGGTCTCCCGTCGGTATTTACAGATATCCCAGGCTGCCTGCAGGGATTTAGTCATTACATCAGCATAAAAAAGTACTTTTCCCTGATGGTGCCTGGCCGCCCTTCCGGCAGTTTGAATCAAACTTGTTTCACTTCGTAGGAAACCTTCCTTGTCAGCATCAAGAATAGCAACCAAGGCAACTTCGGGTAAATCCAATCCTTCACGTAATAAATTTACGCCAATCAACGCGTCAAATGAACCTGCTCTTAAATTACGAAGTATCTCAACCCGCTCAATCGCATCTACATCGGAGTGCAAATACTCAACCTTGATCTCCCTTTCTCGGAGATATTCTGTTAAATCTTCTGACATTCGTTTCGTTAGAGTAGTCACCAAGGCACGGCTTCCGGACGATACTACTTCTTTGATTGCTTCGATACAGTCCTCAACCTGACCCCGAATAGGGCGTATTTCCATTTCGGGGTCCAGTAATCCAGTCGGGCGAATCAATTGTTCACTGACTACCGAACTTTCCGAAATTTCAAATTTACCGGGAGTTGCAGAAACATAAACGGTTTGCCCAGTAACTTTTTCAAACTCTTCGGGCTTCAAGGGTCGGTTATCCAAAGCCGATGGAAGACGGAATCCATAATCAACCAATTTTTGTTTACGCGATAGGTCACCATGGAACATTCCACCAATTTGCGGTAGAGTGACA
>JAYQBI010000008.1:3699-9889 GCA_038137235.1 Opitutales bacterium
GAGTGACATGACTCTCATCCACAAAAAGAAGGAAATCCTCTGGGAAAAAATCAATCAAGCACCACGGCCGTTGTCCAGGTTTTCGGCCGGAAAGGTGCCTTGAGTAATTTTCTATGCCATTACAGAAGCCAATTTCACGGAGCATTTCGAGGTCGTATTCGGTACGCATTCGAATGCGCTGGGCTTCCAAAAGAAGATTTTTCTTTTCAAACCAGGCCACTCTTTCATCTAATTCTTTTTCAATAGATTTAGAGGCAACTTCGATTTTATCCCGTGTGGTTACATACTGATTGGCCGGATAGATACGAAAGTGTTCAAAGCTTTGAATGGTTTCACCAGTGATGTGATCGATTTCCCGTAAATTTTCAATCTCGTCCCCCCAGAATTCGACCCGGAGAATTTGCTGGGAGTAGGCAGGGAAAACATCGACCACATCCCCGCGCACCCTGAACCTTCCCGCCCTGATATCGAAATCGTTGCGTTGATAAAGGGCAAGCACAAGCATTTCCAGGAATTCGTCCCGGTCGAGCTGCTTCCCGATATTCAATTCGATTGATAGGGTCTTGAAGTCATCTGGGGACCCAAGTCCGTAGATACACGATACGCTTGCCACTACGATCACATCCTTTCGGCTGACAAGCGAACCGGTTGCGGCAAGCCTAAGTCGTTCAATCTCCTCATTTATTGATGAATCTTTTTCAATAAAAGTATCGGTGCTGGGAACATATGCTTCTGGCTGATAGTAATCGTAATAACTGACAAAGTATTCGACCGCATTTTCAGGAAAAAAGCTTTTAAACTCGGAGTATAATTGGGCTGCCAAAGTCTTGTTATGCGAAACGATCAGGGCAGGTCTTTGTAATTCCTGGATCAGGTTGGCCATGGTGAAGGTTTTGCCTGAACCGGTTACTCCGAGTAATGTTTGCCTGCGGTTTCCCGTTCTGATCGACTGAAGGATTTCAGCGATTGCCTTGGGCTGGTCTCCCTGAGGCTGGTAGTCAGATTGCAGCCTGAATTCCACTGGTAGGCAATTAGCTGCTGAGCTGGTAATAGTTTTCTTCTCCCTC
This sequence comes from Opitutales bacterium, assembly GCA_038137235.1. Taxonomy (GTDB): domain Bacteria; phylum Verrucomicrobiota; class Verrucomicrobiia; order Opitutales; family Seribacteraceae; genus Chordibacter. The sequence continues at coordinate 4,767 of JAYQBI010000008.1, forward strand.
GGTTTTGCCAATGACCGCAGCTGCACAGCTGTCCCCTAGAACATTAATCATCGTGCGGCACATGTCCAGGATCCTGTCGACCACATAGACCATTCCCACACCTGTTGCGATTGATGCATCGTCAAAACCAACGGCTTGAAGTATGACGAGGATCGCCACTAAGCTAGCTGATGGAATCCCAGCAACTCCAACCGAAGTTAACAGTGCTAGTAAAACCACGGTGAACTGGGTAGCCCAGCTCATTTCAATACCGAAGAACTGAGCGAGGAAAATGACGACCACACATTCAAATAAAGCGGTGCCGTCCATGTTGAGCGTGGCACCAAGAGGAAGAGTAAAGCTACTGATTTTTGAAGAAACTCCGACTCTTTTAGTCACACAATCCATAGTTACCGGGAGTGTAGCTGAGGAAGACGCAGTCGAAAAAGCAGTGAGCAGGGCAGGGGTCATTGCCCGGTAGTGATCAGTGAAGCGGATGCCACCGAAAATTCTCATAACCAAAGGAAGAGCAATCAAGGCGTGAATAGACAATGCGAGAATAACAGTTAAAGCGAAACCACCCATCAACCAAAAAGTTTCCACCCCACTTTTGGCAATGGTTGGAGTTACCAAGCAAAAAATACCAATAGGAGCAAATCCGAGAATGAAATGAGTAATTTTTAGAATAATTTCCTGTAATCCTTTCCAGAACTTCTGTTGTTGCTTGGCAAATTCGTGATCAATGCGCCCCAAGAAAAAACCGAAAAGCAAACTAAAGCAGATGAGTCCAAGCAGTTGACCTTCAACTGCAGCAGAAAACAGATTTGAAGGAATCATGCGGTGAAAAATTTCGGCTAAATTTTGCCATCCGTCATTGGCCGTATTCATCGCTTGCTCCATGGAGTGACTGGAGCCTGATTCCTGGTTTGCAAGGATCGCCTCTTTATTTACTGGATCGATTTCTCCGGGCTCGATTAGATTTACACAAAGTAAACCAGTGCAAACAGCGAGCATTCCAGTCAGCGAGTATAGTAAAAGGGTTTTTAGTCCAAGTCGCCCAAAGTCTCGATCCGTTGAAATTTGAGAAACTCCACATATTACAGAGGTCATCACGAGTGGAATCACCACCATTTTAAGACCATTTAGAAATAATTTTCCGAAAAACTCACAGGCTTGGATGAGGAGATCGATCCACGCAAGGTAAGAGCCCGTTTCTTGGTTGGAAAAATTTGCCCACAAACCAATGATGAAGGCGAGGCCAAGAGCTAGCATTATTTTTTTATGAAATGACATACCGGAATTATTGAAAGATAGCCAAGAGGTTGTCCATTCTTAGTTCGTCAAAGGTGGCAGCGATGAGATCGGGTTTAAGTTGTTGAAAGGTTTTAGCGGGGTGACTTGTTGTCAGGGCGACAGATCTCATGCCGCCTCGCTTGGCTGCCTCAATGCCATGGGGACTGTCTTCAAATACCAGGCATGAGGCGGGTTGGTGACCTAGCCTGGCCGATGCTTTTAGAAAAACTTCAGGATTAGGCTTCCCCTGAATTACATCCTCTGAAGAAACAATAAACTTAAAAAAATCTTTTATTCTGTGCTGCTCCATTGCAAGCAGCACATTCTTTTTTTCCGTGGATGTGCCCACTGAGCATGGAATTCCGTATTTTTCAGCCTGCTTAAGAAAATTAATCACTCCACTTTGCAAATGAATGCCGCCTGATTTCCCCATTTCACGATAAATTTCCTCTTTTCTCTTCCCCCATTTATCAATCAGACTTTTTTCCTTCGTCCATTTCAGAATCTCCGGAATGATGGTTTCATTCCTTTTTCCGAATCCACGCTGAAAATGGTCTTGGGGTAAAGCTAAGTGAAGTTCATCTGCAAGAGCTTCCCAACTGTTTTTGTGCAGTTCGGAGGAATCAACAATCACCCCATCCCAATCGAAAATAAAGGCAGCAATCATTATACTGCGGGAAAATCGACAATGGATAATGTCAGACTAATTAGGTTGTTCACAACCATCAGTTCCCCTGTATTTCGAGGCACAGGGATAGGTTTACCTAAACAGGAAAAGGTCTATCTTAAGGTTTCTTAGGACAGTAGCCGTTCGTTTGCCCGATTCCAATCAACTACATTCCAGAAAGCGGAAACATAATCGGGCCGTCTGTTTTGATAGTTGAGGTAGTAGGCATGCTCCCAAACATCCAATCCAATAATTGGCTTCCCTGCTTGATCAGCAAGACCCTGCATCCATGGGCTATCTTGATTGGGTGTGGAACTTACTGCGAGTTCCCCTGATGAAGTCTGAATCAGCCAAGCCCAACCAGAGCCAAACCGATTTAGTGCTGCCTGCGTAAACGCATCTTTAAAGCCGTCCAAATCTCCAAAAGCCTGATCGATTTTTTCAGCAAGCTTTCCTGTTGGTTGGCCGCCTCCTTGCGGTGAGAGAGTCTCCCAGAAGAAGCAGTGGTTTGCATGACCACCTCCATTATTACGAACAGCACCACGAATATCCGCGGGAACTTCGCTGAGATTGGCAATTAATTCGGTAATTTCCTTGGATTCTAGCTCAGAATGCCCTGAAATCGCCGCATTCAATTTGTCGATGTAAGTTTGATGATGCTTGCCATGATGAATTTCCATCGTGCGTGCATCGATGTTAGGTTCGAGAGATCCAGGTGAATATGGAAGGGAAGGTAATGTATGAGCCATGGTTTTAAATTATTAAAAATCAAGTAAACGAAATACAATTGATGGATACAAGAAATTATTGGTTATATTATGAAATTGGCTCTTCGGTTCGTCGGTGGAACTTGAAAAAATCCTGTAATATTTGAGCAGAGACTTCACGCATAATGCCCCCAATTACTAAAGGTTTGTGATTTGATTTTTCGAGAAGATGAAGAGATGTCGCTCCTCCAAGACATCCCATTTTCGGATCCTCTAATCCAAAAAATACTTTCCCAATTCTTGACGCAATCGTAGCACCGGAGCACATAGGGCAGGGTTCTTTAGTTACATAAAGTGAACAACTATTTAACCTCCAATCTCCTAATTTTTTTGCACCCATGGTAATCGCGATCATTTCTGCATGAGCGGTGGGGTCGGTCTGCATGCGTGTTTGATTATAGGCAGAAGAGATGATTTCTTCCTCGTATACAACTACGGCACCAATGGGTACTTCATCTGCATTCCATGCATCAATTGCTAAATTGTAGGCATGAGCCATGAAATATTCTGCATTTTTTTCTAGGGCAGAGGGGTGAATTTTTCCGTAGGGGCATGAATTTGTGGTCATCATCTGATGCAGAAGTTCTGTGCTTGTGCAGGCTGTAAGTTATTGATTTAATATTCTGCTTTATGCCTAATCAAGATGTAGTTGAAGTCGAAGGGAAAATAACAGCCGTATTACCCAGTACCATGTTTCGTGCAGAATTAGAAAATGGACACCAGGTGTTGGCTCATATTTCCGGTAAGTTACGCAAGCATTTTATCAAAATCACCGTGGGTGATATCGTTAAAATGGAGATGAGTCCCAAGGATTTACAGAAAGCTAGAATCGTTTACCGATTAAAAAATGCGGAAGTAAACCGGAATGCACCCATCCGCAGCTTTGGTCCCCGGAATAACAGGAGATAAATATAAACCCAGTATAGTTGTAATTTGAATTGCCATGAATATTATCGAATCTATTGGTCGAACTCCCCTAGTTGAACTTGAAAAAGTGGGAGCGGGTTTAGGGGCTAAGCTGTTTTTAAAATCAGAATTTTTTAATCCGCTTGCCAGCGTGAAAGACCGGATCGGAGCAGCGATGATTGAAGCTGCTGAAGCTGATGGTTCACTTAAGGCTGACAGGGTGGTGATCGAGCCGACATCGGGCAACACCGGGATTGCGCTGGCTTTTGTGTGTGCAGCCAAAGGTTACAAGTGTATACTTACCATGCCCGAAACCATGTCCAAAGAGAGAAGGATTTTACTTCGTCTGCTTGGGGCGGATATTGTCCTGACTCCCGGGCCCAAGGGGATGGGTGGAGCGATTGCCAAAGCTAACCAGTTACTTGAACAATACGGTGATAAAGGTTTTATGCCTCAGCAATTCAATAACCCTGCCAATCCGGCTATTCACCGTAAGACAACTGCCGAGGAAGTTTGGTCTGGACTGGAGGGGCAGGTTGATTGTCTTGTCGCGGGTGTAGGTACTGGAGGGACAATCACCGGAGTCTCTGAAGTCATTAAACAAAGAAATCCCGAGATGTTGACCGTGGCAGTCGAGCCTGCAGAAAGCCCGGTAATTACTCAAACCCGGAATGGTGAAGAGGTAAAGCCAGGACCACACAAAATTCAAGGTATTGGGGCAGGTTTCGTTCCCCAAAATTTAAATTTGGACATTGTGGATGAAGTAGAGCTTGTCACAAGTGAGGAAGCTTTTGATATGGCTCGAAAAGTGAGCCTGGAAGAAGGAGTTTTAGCAGGTATTTCAACCGGTGCGACGATCGCAGCCGCTCTTCGAATTGCCAACCGACCAGAAATGCGTGGTAAAAATATTGTAGTGATTGGTGCCAGTTGTGGAGAGCGCTACTTATCCACACCTCTTGCCGCCAAGGCCGTGGAAGAGGTAATGGATGCTGTAGCAGAGGAGGCTTAATCCTCCTCTTCCATGATTTGTCGGAGATGGACTCCTCCGGCAAAATTCTCAGTCAAATGTTCTTCCTTTATTGATGCGTGCTTTAGTTCGCAGAGTATTGAATGCTGATGTCAAAGTAGATGGAACGGTTATTGGTGCAATTGGTCCTGGGTTGGTTGTGTACCTAGGTGTTGAAGAAGATGATGAGGAAGCCGATTTACTATGGCTTGTAAAAAAGATTTTGGGACTTCGTATTTTTGATGATGCTGAAGGCCTAATGAACCATGCATTGCCTGCTGAACATGGGATTCTTGTTATTAGTCAATTCACTCTTTTTGGTAATGTTAAAAAGGGTTCCCGTCCCTCTTTTAACCGGGCTGCCAAACCTGAAAAAGGAGAGAATTTTTATCTTCGCTGCATTGATTTAATCAAGGCTAATTTTACCGGCAAACTGGAGAAAGGGAAGTTTGGTGCTGACATGAAGATCTCATCAGTGGATGACGGGCCAGTAACCATTTGGTTG
>JAYQBI010000008.1:9899-21640 GCA_038137235.1 Opitutales bacterium
AAGTAATGCAATTAAGAGCAGAATTTTTCGATGGGGATGTCAAGAAAGTCGCGTGCGAACTTCTTGGCAGTAAGCTTTGCTTTTGTGGAAAAAATAATCAAATTGTGCGTTCCACTATAACCGAAACAGAGGCATATGATGGGGAAGATGATCTTGCTTGCCATGCCAGTAAAGGACGAACGCCCCGAACTTCAGTTATGTATGATCAGGGAGGAGTATGGTATGTATACCTCTGTTATGGGATTCATTGGATGCTTAATGCAGTTGTGGGTAAGCAGGGTTATCCTGCGGCGGTTTTGATTCGTGGAACTTCTGATCATTGTGGGCCAGGAAGATTAACCAAAGCAATGGGAATAAATGGTAGCTTGAATGGCAAAAGAATTAGCAAAAAATCAGGCTTGTGGATTGAATCTTCATCTGAGCTCAAATCCGAAATCGTTTCTGGGCCAAGAATTGGTGTGAATTATGCCGGACCGGTTTGGAGTCAAAAACCTTATCGATTTTGGTTTTCAAAGAGCACGGTAATGAAATAAGTTGAGGGTATGATAGTTCATGTCATTGCTTGCACCGCCATGCTTTTGATTTGCTCTTCTTGTGGGCCTAAGCCCGTTGGGAAGTTGAGCAGGCCTGCGATTTATGACGCTTGGGATGCCCGATACGCCTACGATATGGAGGAAAGAAGAATGGTTCCACTTTATCAGGGCAGAGAAGTAGGACGTTCCTGGGGTCGGGACTCACAGGGCAGGCTCGCAGAGTCCAGCTATACAGGTGCATCGCCAGAGGGTAACGAAAACCTCTTCGCTCTTCATCAATCAAGAATGAATCGAATGAGAAACCGTTACTGGGATGAAGGAAAAGCGATGAGGACAGAGAGTGTTAAGCAAATGTTCGCCAAAATAGAGGAAGAGGAAAATGACTCCTTAATTGAAATTGTGCTTGAAGACGAAGAGGATGACTTTATTCCAGCACCCTCCTTTATTCCTGTCGGCATTGATTTTGGGAATGATTCTGCCGTAGATATCGAAGGTGAAGGGGAAGGCAGTAATGGCGAGCTAATGGATTTACCATTTGCCCCGCTCCCTTGATTCTTATGAAATTTTTGTCCCCCATTCTTTTATCAATATCTTCAATCTTAGGTATTTTCGCCATCGTGATCACATCATTCACCATCGGTGCCTTCGAGGATGATCAAAAATCAATCAAGGAAAACCTTGAAAAGATTGCTCAGTTGAAGGTGGAAATGACTGAGGAAAAAGCGATCGATGCGTCCAAGCTTGCCCGTGAAAAAAATCGCAACCTGGAATTAGAAAACGAAATTAAAAAAACAAGGCAGGAGAGTGCCGAAATTTCGCAAAACCTCGATGGTCAAAAAGATAAAATTGATGAACTGCAACAAAATATTGAAAATGCAACTAGTTCATTCGAGGAAATAGGTGTGCAGATTGAATCTTCGCGTGAAAAACTTGAGTCCATAAAGAGTGAAACCCTGAAATACAAAGCTGAGCTTCCATCTTTGGTAGGGAAAATAGATCAAGCCAAGTCTGACGGCGATACTTCAATAAGCCAGAAGATCAGATTGCAGGAGGATTTGAAAAATTATCCTGAGATTACCAGTATACTTCGTAATCATTATAAGCGAGTCCTTAAGGCTATGAGGAAATATAGCATGGACAGACCATGGTTGGAACGTGGGGAAGTGCTTGCATTACAATTTAATTCAATCGATTTAAGGACAGGCCTGATTAGTTTGCCGGTGGGAACTGAGGAGGGAATTAAAGGGAGGATGTTATTTGCGGTGCAGAGACAAGGAAATGAATTGTGCAAAATTAGAATCAAACGGGTAAGTCGCCATCATTGTTTGGCGGAAATTATTCCCATGGTTGGCCAACCTCAAGATCTTCAGAATTTTGAAAAATTTGATTTGGTGGTCTTGTAGAATCCTTTCGGCCATCCTTGTGGTTTCTGGATTTGTTTATTTTCTGGGAAATTTGGATACCTTTGATTCTTTGGAGGAAAAAGAGTCAAGTGTCCGTGCGGAGTTAGATTCCTTACATCTCCAAAAAGAAACCGATAAGAATGCAACCTCAGCCGAAATTTCTGCGTTGCTAAGAGCACGCAGTGCATATCGTCAGGAAAAAGAAGAGTTGGAAGACAATTCGATTGGAGACCGAGAAGAGATGAATGCATTGGAAAGAAAGTTTTCAAAGGAAAATGAGAATTTTAAGGAATTGGAGCAAAAGCTTGCCGACCAAAGAGATGAATTGGAGAAACTGAATGTCGAAATCGGAAAAGAAGAAGCGGCACAGCAGCCACTCATTTCACAAAAGGAGAATCTCTCCAAAGATCTGGAAGCAGAAGTTGGAATTAGCAACCAGAAGAGAATTGAAATGGAGGAAATTAATGCGGAAATCACCAAGATGAAACTTAGCCGTAAAGCAGCGGCAGATAGTTATAAAGTATCGTACGATTCAATGATCGAGGAGTTTGTTTTACCTGATTATCTCTTTTGGGGTGATCAATTGGAAGTGGTCGTGGAAAGTATTTCCCCATCAGGTCATGGATTTTTTATCAAACAGGGTGCTCAAGATGGAATTAGAACGAATTTCTTTTTTTTGGCCAGCCTGGGGAACCTGGGGGAAAAATTACCTTTCTTTCTTAAGGCAACCTTGGTGGAGGAAGGTTTTTCCTTTTTGGAAGCTGAGAACGAAAATTTGAACCTCCGCAACCTGCTCATGCCGGAACAAAATCTTTTCTTGATCAGGACTGGTGAATCAGATAAGAAAGAAGAATCCGAGATTGATGTGGATGTTGCTCTCGAATCTAATCCGCTTTAGTTCGGTATTCCTACCCAAATGACCATACAACAAGAACAACTCAGCGATGAGGATTTGGCCTCCAAAATTTCGGAGGATGGTCGTCTCTCCCAAGATTCTCCAACCCACGAAGAGGAGGGGTTTCTCGAGACTGGTGTTCATGCAAATTCTTCTGTTCTAGAAGATGAGACGGATCCATCTTTACAGGAAGAGCCCTTTTCAGTGAATGATTTTGAAGAGGGTTCGCAAATGGTTGATGTTGGAAGTTCATCTCCTGAGCCTGATAATGCACCATCCGTTTCTGACGAGAAAACGGAATTTCAAAATAGTCGTGAGAACGAGATCACTAATTCTTCGGAACTAAATTCTGACCCAGGAGAAGTCGCGGAATTCAGGAAAACTCTTTCTGCGCTTTCCCGACAGTTGGAGATTGATAGGCTGACCATGCTATACAAGCACATGAAAGAAGAAGGCAAGCCATTGCCTGACCTTGGGAAAATTGCATCAGATATTCGGGGCGATTCCCAATTCCAGCCAATTGGAGACGAAGATATTTATTCCAAGCGACCACTCGCCAGGCTGCAGGGATGGATTGCTGGGTTATCCTTTGGCATTGGCCGGCGGGCTAAAAAGTTTTCCCGCTGAAGGGAGAAGGTAGGCTCTTGGCTTTGCCAACCTCACTTGATTATTCAATAATAATACCTGCCTACAACGAGGAAGTTTTGCTTCCCCATACCATCGATTCAATTCGTGATGCAATGTCTTACATTAGCGGAAAAACTGGCGAGATTATCGTGGTGGACAATGACTCTTCTGATTTAACTGCAGAAGTGGCAAAAGCAAAAAAATGCAGGGTGGTAAATGAATCATTCCGTCAAATTGCCAAGGCAAGAAACACGGGTGCAAAAGAAGCGATCGGAAGGTATTTGTTTTTCATTGATGCAGACACTGTTGTTCCAAAGAAAATCCTGCAGGAGGCAATTTCAAAAATGGAAAAAAGTAACATTGGTGGTGGAGGGGCATTGTTAGAATTTGACCATGATCATGGCCGTTTTTTTTCGGGTAAATTACTTCCAAAATTATGGAATCTTTTATCTGAACGCTTTCAGCTATTTGCCGGTAGTTTTATTTTTTGCCGGGCGGATTATTTTAACAAAGCCGGTGGATTTCCAGAGAGCCATTTTGCGGGGGAAGAAATTATCTTTGCTAAAAGGCTTAAGAAAGTTCTTAAAGCTAAAGGTTTAGGAGTATGTGTTTTGAAGGGTTTCCCAGTTTGTTCGTCTGCTCGTAAGCTTGTTTGGCATAGCGACTGGTCCATCCTAAAGAAAATATTGCCCTTGATTGGGTTGCCATGGTTGTTAAAAAGCCGCAACGCTTGTCGTTTCTGGTATGAAAGACCAAATCATTCAAGAAATGGTTGATTTTTATTAAATCAAAAGATGTAGTTCTGTTAAGTGAGTGTAATTTGTTCAAAGTGCGTGAATTTCCAATGTCTGCTGTTTGCCGCATTGTTTGTTTGTTCATGCTCATTCCGTAAAGAAAAAGAACAGGGCGATAATCTTGAAATTCAATCTAACAAGCCTCCTGCTTACATTCAAAAGGCATGGGATGCCAGGTATGATTTTGATAATGAAAGAAGATTGCTTATTCCAAAATACGCGGGGTCCCGCTGGGGTGCCGTTCAGCAATACAAGGAAGATGGTAGCCTCGAATATCAGGATTGGTGGGTCAAGGATTTACAGCGAGAAGAACTGGCCCCTGCACCCTCAACCGAAATTACTACTTTTATTGACGAAGACGGAAATCTTACTGAGGTGAAATTAGATGAACCAGAGGATCAAGATTTGGAAGTTTCTGATTCCGGGGATGAGGAAACAGAAAGTAATCAAGAGGATTTTAGCCCAGAGATTGATTCAACAGAGAATGTTGAGCCTGCCTTAAGCCCATTTTCTCCTTTTGACCCCTGAGTTTTTAGGCCAAATTTTCGGATTTGTGCCTTACTTCAGTATTGGTTAATACTGCCAATGCCAGCGAATATTGGAGGATTATATTCTCCATCATCCGGTTGTTCGGTGCTCTCAGAATCTTTTGGCGGATCTTTAATCTGATTCCTGTTATCCTTCTTTGAAGATGGGTGAGGAATGCTTTTCTTAGCTTTTTCTGAAGAAGCCAAGGAAGTGATGAGTTTCTTTTTCGATCCCCTCCTTTGATTAAGTGCCCCAACTTCCCTCAGCCATACTCTACTTACAAGAATTTCGTCATCTGGGCTGATAAATTCTCGTAGTTGATGCCATTTAATTTTTGCAAAACAACCTGCACCTTTGGTCTTACCACTTCCAATTTTGCGTGGCGTCCCATCTTTATTTAAGGTTGGTCCCATATTGTTAATATAATTAATAGAAAACTTCTTTAAGTGGAAATCAATCTATCTTTTATGTTCCACCCTTCACCTAGAATCATTTTTGGTAGATAAAAGAGTCCTCCAGCGGAATTTCTGAAGAATTTCTGATATAATTATGGGGATAGTTTACCGATAGGCTTTCCAAAATCTTGTACACCCAATCAGATTGTTGCTCGATATTTAGATTTTGAGCTAGTTCGTTTGCAGAAACTGGCACTTCAGCATTTGAACGCATCCATTTTTCAACTTGGTTTCGTACATCTAAAACCCGTGCGGCTGCTTTTTTCCCAGCTTCCACTCCAGGCTGATGGTATGCATTAATTCCAATTATTGATGCATAATATCCGACGGCACGTTCATAAAGTGCGATCAACATCCCTACTGATTCAGCATCAACCTGATCTATGGTAAAGGTAATTGATCTCCTGCCTTTTTCTAAAAGGGCATCACGGGTTCCCAGAAAAAAACCATGCAGGTAATCTCCCGATTTCATGCCTTGTTCATCCACTGCGATGGATTCGTTTTCCCTGTCTTTGAGGACTTCAATGAAAGTGGCAAAAAAATTGGGAATACCTTCCCGTAATTGTTGGACATAGGCATGCTGGTCGGTCGATCCTTTGTTTCCATAAACTGCAATCCCCTGATTAACCAATTCTCCGTTGAGGTTCATTTCTTTACCAAGTGACTCCATGATGAGTTGCTGTAAATACTTGGCGAAAAGCTCCAGTCTGTCCTTGTAAGGTAGAATCACCATATCTTTGGATCCTTTGCCATCGGTCAAAAAATACCAGCTTAAAGCAAGCATAGCAGCAGGGTTTTTGGGAGTGTCAGTTCCTCTGGTTAATTCATCCATGCGGGCGGCACCCTTTAACAATAAATCAATATCAAATCCCTGAAGTGCAGCTGGGAGTAGCCCGACCGCAGCAGTTTCACTTGTCCGACCACCCACCCAGTCCCACATTGGGAAAAACTCAAGCCAGTTTTCCTGCTGAGAGATTTGATGAAGTTTACTTCCTTCACCAGTAACTGCAATGGCATGTTTACTGAAGTCAAGGCCAGCTTTTTTAAATGCAAGCTGAGCTTCGATCATTCCATTACGGGTTTCTGGAGTGCCGCCAGATTTAGAAATGACCAGGACCAGAGTGGTAGATAGTTTTTTGCCAATTTTGGACAAGGTGAAGTCCATGCCGTCGGGGTCGGTATTATCAAAAAAATGGGCATCCAAATCATCGCCTGAGGGTTTTGACAGAGCTTTGCCAACAAACTGAGGTCCAAGGGCAGAGCCACCAATTCCAATAATAAGCAGATCTGTAAATGAACCATGAGGGCTGGTAAGCTCGCCATCCCTAACGCGTCTTGCACAATTTTTTACCTGGTTAAGAGTATGAGTAATTTCTTTGGTTAGATCCGATGTAGGTGCCAAGTCTGGATTGCGAAGCCAATAATGTCCGACCATCCGGTTTTCGTCTGGATTGGCAATCGCTCCATGCTCTAGATCATGCATTGCTGTGTATGCTTGTTGTAAAAGTTCCTGATTTTTAGTGAGGTAATCGTTTGGAAATCCAACTAGGCGAAAATCAGAAGCGAACCCAAGATGGGGAAATCTTTGATAAAGTAAATTGTTCATTTTGAGTAATCGGTTTAATGAGTTACAGCTCCAAGTGATGCGGAGCTCACAAGCTTAGCATATTTTGCAAGGACTCCACGTTTTTCCTTGGGTCCTGGATTTTGCCATGCTTGTTGACGCAGAATTATTTGATCTTCTGGCAGGTCCAAAGTTAGGAGATTATTTTCTGCGTCAATCGTAATGGGGTCGCCATTGATGAGCAGTCCGATAAGGCCACCTACTGCTGCTTCTGGCGTAACATGCCCGACAACAAACCCGTGACTTCCTCCTGAAAATCGGCCATCGGTAATCAGGGCAACTTCCTTACCCAGTCCCTTTCCCATAATTGCGGAGGTTGGAGAAAGCATCTCCCTCATGCCAGGTCCTCCAACTGGTCCTTCGTTACGGATAACGACGACATTGCCAGCTTTTACCTCTCCATCGAGTATGCCACGCAATGCGGTTTCCTCTGATTCGTAAACAATAGCGGTGCCGGTAAACTTTAAGCCTTCTTTCCCAGTGATTTTTGCAACGGCTCCATCTGCGGCTAGGTTGCCATAAAGAATACGCAAGTGACTATCTTTTTTGATGGGATTGTCAAAGGGGCGTACCAAGTCCTGCCCACTGGGGTAGGGGGCATAAGGTTTTACATCTGCCACATTTTCGGCGAGTGTTTTTCCGGTTACTGTCATGCATTCACCATGCAGCAATCCTTGATCAAGAAGAGTTTTAAGCAAGGGCCGCAAGCCACCAATCCTGACGAAATGGGACATATTGTATTTACCGCTTGGTTTGAGGTCACAGAGAACAGGAACGCGTTTGCCGATCTCAGTAAAATCATCGAGCTCGAGAGGTACCTCAGCTTCATGAGCCATGGCGAGAAGATGAAGCACAGCATTGGTTGAGCCACCGAGTGTAATGACCACAGTGATGGCATTTTCGAATGCTTGTCGTGTCATGATATCGCGCGGACAGATGTTTTTCTCAATCAGATTAACCACAGCAGCCCCAGCGGTTTTCGCATCTTTCTTTTTATCTTCAGATACTGCAAGTTGGGCAGAACTGTCTGGTAAACTCATTCCTAATGCTTCAATGGCTGAGGACATTGTATTTGCTGTGTACATGCCCCCGCATGAACCAGGGCCGGGAATTGCCTTTTTTTCAATTTCAGTGAGTTCCTCATGGGAAATATTGCCAGAAGCATGTGCTCCAACAGCTTCAAAAACAGAAACAATATCTAAGTTTTTTTCCTTATGAATCCCGGGAAGAATCGTTCCTCCATAGACAAAAATACCGGGGCGGTTAAGGCGAGCCAAAGCCATAATGCAGGCAGGCATATTTTTATCGCACCCTCCAATCGTTACGATGCCATCCATTCCTTCCGCACCCACAACCGTCTCAATAGAGTCTGCAATCACCTCTCGGGAAACTAAAGAATACCGCATGCCTGGAGTTCCCATACTGATTCCGTCAGAAACGGTGATGGTTCCAAATGGAACTGCTTTGCCACCGCTTTCATCTACTCCCTGAACAGACATCTTTCCGAGTTCGTCCAAGTGGGCGTTACATGGTGTGACCATGCTCCAAGCAGAGCAAACGGCCACTTGAGGTTTTTTGAAATCATCATCTCCGAACCCGACTGCCCTAAGCATCGAGCGGTTTGGAGCACGGTCGTCTCCATCAACCACGATGGAAGAAAAATTTCGATTACAACTCATGTTTTTTTAGTAGGTTTATTTTCGTTGTGGAATAGAGTGATATGCGGTTGCATTTGAGCAATGCACCTTGCATTTGTTACAGAATTAGTTTTTTGGATATTGTTTTGAATGAAAGTAATCTAGAATCCCTAAGGGAAGAGATCGATCAAATCGACTCCGAAATCGTAAAGTTTCTAAACTTGCGAGTCAGTAAAGCCTGTGACATCGGAAAGATTAAACAGCTTAAAGGGGTTGATCCATATGATCCTGCCCGTGAAGAACAGGTATTTGCCAAGCTCTCTTCCTATAGTGATGGTCCATTACGCAAGGGCTCGTTACGTGCTGTTTATCGTGAAATTATTTCCGCATCAATTGCGTTGGAGAAAGACATTGTAATTGGCTACTTAGGACCAGAGGCAACTTACACTCATCAGGCAGCAGTAAAAAACTTTGGATCTGGTCTCGAGTACATGGCATTACCCGATATTCCTGATGTTTTTTCCGCGGTTGAGTCAGGCCATTGCGATTATGGAGTGGTTCCGATCGAAAACTCAACCGAGGGTGCGGTAAACCGCTCACTTGATTTACTTGTAGATTCCGAGCTTACCATAATTGCACAGGTATTTTTGCGGGTTCGGCATTGCTTGTTCAGTCAATCTTCCCTTGATGCAATTTCTGAGGTTCGCTCAAAGGACCAAGCTCTTGCCCAATGTGCAGATTGGTTGCGGGTAAAACTTCCTGGTGTCAGTCTTGTGCCGGTAAGTAGTACCGCCGAAGCGGTGAGGGAGTGTAAAATCCATAAAGGAGTTGCAGCGATAGCTGGAGAATTAGCTGGTCAAATCTATGAAGTTCCAATGATTGAAAGTGGAATTCAGGACCGATCGGATAATGTAACACGGTTTCTTGTTGTCGCCAAACAGGCTTTACCTATGCGTAGTGAAACTTCTTATCGCACCAGTCTGGTATTATCTCTTAAAGATGAGGTTGGAGCTTTACAGAATGCCCTGAAGCCATTTTCGGAACGAGGAATCAATCTCTGTAAAATCGAATCCCGTCCGAGCAAGCGTAAATCATGGGATTATTTCTTTTTTGTGGATTTTGCCGGACATCCAGAAGAAGAGATCGTCGGAGATGCGTTAAACGAGCTTGGGAATGCCTGTGCATTTTCCCGTCTTCTCGGTAGTTATCCTGAAATCGGGAACTAAAAAAATAAAACGGAAAGATCCTGTCCTTTGCGGACATTTCGCATAACCAAAACCTCAATAAATTGACGGATTTCAAGGTATTCCTGTTCACATTTTGAAGTCCATCTTTTCTTGCCTCCCTTGAGGGATTCACGCAATCCAGAGACAAGTAGTAATCCGGTCATCGATTCACGGGTTGATTGGACAAAATTAAGAACCGATGCGTGTATCCATAATGGATCAATTAAATGTTGTCTGGCATTCCAATGAACATGACGGAGATTGCGCTTGTTTGGGAAATGGAAATTGACGACTTGATCAATGCAGTGCTCAAAGGACTGAACCGACATTTTTTCATGACCATCGTTTTCCCTCATAAATGAGAGAGTGCGCTGTAACTGCATGGTTTCTTCCTGCGAAGAAACACTCCCCATTACCATGAATAAAGAGTTTAAATTTTGCAGTCTTGTATAGTCGTCTTTTTTACCCGCCGCTGTTTTCACCTTTCCTTTCCCCACCCAGATATAAAATTTCCTCGGCGAACCGAGAGAATTGAGAGAAATCCTCATAGAAACTGGCGTAACGCAACCATGCGATAGAATCAACCGTGCGTAAGCCATGCATCACGGCATCCGCAATTGCACGGCTTGGGAGCTCATTATCGAACTCATTTTCGATTCTTCTCAGGGTATCAGAAAGAAGGGCATTGATTTGTTCTGCATCGATCGGACGTTTGGAAATAGCCCGCCTTAGGCTCATTGCCAGTTTGGTACGATCAAAGCACTCCCTGCGGTCATCTTGCTTCACCACCGTCAAATCCTCGTGAAGGACTTCTTCGATTGTGCTGAAACGGTGCCCGCAAGATTGACACTCTCTTCTTCTTCGCGTCGACGCAACTTTACCTGCCCGCGTTTCCAGAACCTTGAGATCAAGGGATGAACACTTCGGACACAGCATTATTCGCTATCGAGAATTCCACTTACCACACACACGAATAACATTTAACAATATTTGAGGAAATTCTTCAAGACCATAATTCCACTATCTGTAGCCAGAGACTCGGGATGGAATTGCACGCCCCAAATTGGAAGATCGCGATGTCGAATGGCCATAATTTCTTTTTCGTCCGTCCAGGCGGATAAGAGGAGTGATGATGGCATGGTTTGGGGATCAATGAGGAGGGAATGGTAACGGGTTGCGGAAAAAGGGGAGGGCATACCCTCGAAAATTTCAGTTCCCGAGTGGTGTACGGGGGAAGTTTTTCCATGCATTAATCGCTCAGCCCTTACGATTTTGGCTCCAAATGCCTGACCAATACATTGATGACCCAGGCATACTCCGAGCAAAGGTTTTTTTCCTGCCCAATATTTTACTGCGGGTAAACTTATCCCTGCTTGATCAGGATCACAAGGACCAGGGGAAAGAACCAACCCATCAAATGGTTCAATATCGATCTCCTCCAATCTGATTTGATCATTACGCAAAACCTTACATTTGGCACCAGACTCCCCAAAGTATTGCACCAAGTTGTAAGTGAACGAGTCATAATTATCGATAATCAGCAAGTTCACTGTGATAATGGATAATCGAGGTGAAGGGTTTAAATTCCTTGGTACCCTTGTTTGCGGGCTCTTTCTTTTAACCGTAGTCCATTCAGGCGGATAAATCCACCAGCATCCTCTGGTTGATAGTCTGATTCATCGCCCTCCATCGAAGCAACTGCGGTATCGTAAAGAGAAAAATCAGACTTCCTGCCAACGGTTGTAACATTTCCTTTGTAGAGCTTTAAGCGTACAATGCCCGTGACTTTCTCCTGGCTTCTGTCAATCAATGCCTGAAGAGCTTCGCGCTCGGGTGCATACCAAAAACCATAATAAATTAATTCAGCATATCTAGGAATCAATGAGTCTCTGAGATGCATCAAATCTCGGTCCATCGTTAAAGTCTCCAACTGCCTGTGAGCGTGCAACAAAATCGTTCCCCCGGGAGTTTCATAGACGCCCCGACTTTTCATTCCCACAAAACGGTTTTCAACTAAGT
>JAYQBI010000009.1:0-20853 GCA_038137235.1 Opitutales bacterium
TTGTTAGGTCAATTAACAAATATGCTGATGATAGGGCGCCATGGAAATTGGCTAAGTCAGAAATGGAAGAGGATAGAAAAACACTGGCAACTAGCATTGGTACCATGCTCGAGGGACTGCGACTTGTTAATGAATTACTTGCCCCGGTAATGCCCTCGGCACATGCGAAGATTTGCCAATCCTTAGGACAAAAACCTGCGGAAAAATGGTTAGGAAGACTGGATTGGGGTGATTGCCTAAGTGGGGTTAAGTTAGGACCGAAAATAATTCTTTTTCCAAGAGATTAAAGGAGCTTTTGCACTCCCCTAATAGGTAATTATTCTGTTATTTCAAGTAAACGAACTTCTGTTAATCCAATCCTAGTATCATCCGCTTCGAGTATGGTAATTTCAATGTTGCCAAGATGGAGCTTTTCCAAGGGAGCAGGAATCTTTCCAAATTGTTTAGTGATGAGACCACCAAAACTGGCCACTTCATCGTCATCTTCAAAGTTCAGTTCTTTGGGTAATTCATGGAGCGGAGTAAGGCCGGAAATTTTCCAGCACTTTTCTCCTAACTGTTGAACATCCTTTTGGTCAGAATCGAATTCATCCTGAATTTCTCCCACAACTTCTTCCAGAATATCCTCCAAGGTAATCACTCCATCAATGCCTCCAAATTCATCACCCACCAATGCCATATGCACTTTCCACTTCATCATCTTTCGAAGAGCAAGGGGCAGTGAGTCGCCGGCAGAAACTCTGGCAGGAGCCTTGGTGATTTTTTGAAGGGTCATTGGCGAAGGATCTTTTCCTAAAAAGCGAAATGCATATTTTACATGCACAATACCAAGGCAATGATCCAGGTCACCGTCGCAAAGGGGGAGTCTTGTATGTCCACAGTTTCGGGCGATTTCTAAATTCCTCTCCAGTCCGTCTTGCGTGTCTAGAATCTGTACTTGTTTGCGGGAAACCATAATATCCTGAACCTTTAATTGCCCCATTTCCAAAGTATTGCCAACTATCTCTGCGATTTCTGGGTCGAGATTGGAACCTTCGCGGGCGAGTGTACGAATATGGTCAGCGACTTCATTATCTACGCTATCTCCATCATCTCCGTTTTGTCCGGCACTAGGAAAGATACTCTCAATTTTCGATAAGGTGGAGGAAAAAGGCCAGGTAATTAAACGAGCGATTATTACAAAAGGGTAGCCTATGGTTAGATGAATTTGCGAGTTGCTTGCAGAGGCAAGTAATTTAGGAATGGCACCAGAGAACAAGCGTTCACTCAAAAACGCTAAACTAAAAGAAATAGCATATTTGAGAGGAGAGTTGTCGTTCCAGATCATGCAAAGATAATAGAATCCCAAAAAGAGTTGTAGCGAAGAAAGTAGAGCTGCTTCCACATGCAGCGGCCGATTATGATTAGGTTCGCTGAGAATAGATTCGAGTAGCTTGCCTGCCTTAGAACCTTCCCCGAGCGGGGCAGATAAACCTGCCCGAATTCGGTCGATCATTGAGCGAAAAACTCCAAGATAAAGTCCGGCGAGCAAGCCTGAAATCCACATGATAAGAAGGGCGAGAGAAGGTGGGATGAATTGAGTAACAACAATCATAATTACTCCCCAAAAATCGAAATTACTTTCTCGAGGGCGTTCAGAAAGCGTGCATTTTCATCTTCTGTGCCAACGGATATGCGCAGGTAGTCAGAAAGACCAGAACCGAGAGCCCGGGTGATAATTCCGTGCTTTTGCAGTTCAAGAAATAAAGATCTTCCATTTCCAGGCTTTGCCAGAATGAAATTTGCCTGACTGGGCACATACTCAATACCTAGTCGATCTAAACCCTTTGTTAATTGATTTAGGCCATCCGTGTTGCGCTTGCGGCACTTAGTGACCCATTCATGGTCTGCAAGAGCACCAATTGCTGCAGCTTGGGCAATCGAATTGACATTAAATGGCTGTCGGGCGAGTTGCAGCAAATTAATCATGTCAATTGAGCTGTAACCATACCCTATTCTGAGAGCGGCTAGGCCATGTATTTTTGAAAATGTTCTCAGGCAAATGACATGTCTACCCTCTCTGATTAAAGGACGAAGATCTGGGGGAGATTCAAGGTATTCTGCATAGGCTTCGTCGAAACAAAAAATAACATGTTCAGGCAAGGAGCGAACAAACTCAAAAATTTCTTCTTCCGTATTTGCAGTTCCTGTCGGGTTATTGGGGCTGGGGAGGAAAACTAATTTTGTTTTTTCAGTTACTGCCTTCCGCATTTGCGTTAGGTCATGAGTAAGCCTAGGCATCTCCACTTTTATCGGCTTGGCTCCCATAAGAAGAGCGACTAACTGATAAACAACAAAGGCATATTCTCCGCAAACCACTTCGTCATCAGGCTCTAAAAATACATGGCCCAAAAGCTCGATGATTTCATTTGATCCATTCCCAATAACGAATTGATTTTCCTTTAAAGAATGATGTTTGGCGAGAAGCTTGGAAAGTTGATGGCATGAGCCGTCAGGGTAGAGGTGCACATGCTCCAGTGCATCACAGGCAGAGCTTTTGGCTGATGTCGATGCCCCCCAGGGATTCTCATTGGATGCAAGTTTACATATTTGATCAGCCTGAAGACCATATTCTCTTGCAACCTCTTCTATGGGCTTGCCTGGCTCGTATACGGGTTGGTCAAGGATGCGAGGATTCGCAAGTTGGGATAAATTCATTGAATGGCATTTTTTTACCGACCCAAATCCCTTCACGCAAGCAAGGAAAACACTTACCTGATGGATAGGTAAAAACTTCTCGTGTTGTGAGTTCGGCTGAATAATTTATTGTCAGGGAAATGAAAATCGCAGTTTTTGGAGCATCAGGTCTTTTAGGATCGGCTGTTTGCCGCGAGGTCCTTGCCCGAGGGCATCAGTTACATGCTTATGTTAATCGTTCATGGAAAGACCCGGCTGGAAGATTTAACACCACCTCATTACCACTGGAAAAATTTGATCTAATTATCCGTGAACTTTTTGATCAATGGCCTGATGCTCTGGTAAATTGTGCCGCAATCTCCTCACCAGACTCTGTCGACCAAAACCCAAAATTTTCCAAGTTGATTAATGTAGATGCAGCAAGAAGGCTTGCAGAGATCTCATCCCATTTGGGTGCAAGGTACATTCATATTTCTAGTGATATGGTTTTTGATGGATCTGCATCACCGTACCGCTCGACAGATGAAACAAACCCGTTAAGTGAGTACGGACGACAAAAACTGGAAGCAGAAAAACAGGTGCTTAAGGCAACCGATCAGAACCTAGTAATTTTGCGCATTACTCTGCTTAATGGTAACAGTCCATGGGGTAACCGTAGTCCGCATGAAAGGATTCTCAACTCCCTGGCAAACGGAAAAAGTCCGTCTTTATTTACCGACGAATTCCGGCAGACAAGTTCGGCCGAAAATGTGTCACAGTTAGTGGTCGAATTAATTGAAAGGCCAAATTTAAATGGTCTTTTTCACTGGGCAGGAACGGAAGTAATTTCTCGTTATGAGCTTGGCTGTAAAATCCTGCAGCGCTTTGGGTTCAGTCAGGAAAGAATCACGGCATCAAGCCTCACAGATTCCGTCATACGGGTCGGGAGGCGTCGGAAAGAATTAACCTTTGAATTAGCTCCATTAGTTAGCAAAGTTAAGACTCAGCCCGCAACGATCGAGCAACAACTCGAAGAGATGCACCTACCACTCTCTCTGTACCAATGGTACCGTGAAAATGTAGATGACCCATCTTGTTACAATCCAAGACTCTAAAATGAGCCTTCATCACTTTTGCTATCGAAAAGAAACAGGTGCAGAAAATATGGCGACCGATATGTGGTTGCTTGAACACATGCATTCGTGGAGCGGTCAAGTCTTCAGAAGATATGGATGGGCAAAACCTCAAATCACTTTTGGGTACGGACAAAAAGCTGATTGGGTTATTCAGAATACCAGAAAAGGTCTAGCTAGTTTAATACGGAGACCTACTGGAGGCGGAATTGTCCATCATGGTACAGACCTAACCTATTGTTTGGTGTTGTCGAAGGGAAGCGTTGGGGAACAAATGCCACCTATGCAATTATATGGTCTTATACACCAAAGATGGGGAGAGGTGTTGGGTATACACAATATTGAGAATTGCTTGATGCCGTGCCCTGAAAAAAATAGAAGCGGGATTCCTGGCGAATGCTTTAAGGAGCCTGTTGGGCGCGATCTTATGAACGGCAACGCTACCAGAAAACTGGGTGGTGCTGCAATGAAGCGTACCCGCAGAGGGGTTTTAATTCAGGGAACTCTCGAGCTTGGTGACTGGCCAAATTTAGACCATGAAACTATGGAACAACATTTCCTACAATTAATAGCTAAAGACTTAGATGAAAGAATCAGCCCAATTGATTGGCCAGTTGATTTGGAAGATGAAAGATTGCCACTTGTTGAAACCTATTCATCCTCTTGCTGGACAAGGGAGAGAAAGACTCCCTGACCTTCAGCTTAGCGAATCAAGGTCAGCACATTTTCCACATGTCTGGTCTGGGGAAATAAATCAAAGGGCTGGCAAGCGATTGCCCTGTAACCAGCACGGATAAGGACCTGAGCATCTCTTGCCTGAGTAGCTGGTTCGCATGAAACATAAATTATCCGACAAGGAGAAAACTCAATTGCTTGGTGGAGAAAGTCGGGATCGCAACCCTTTCTTGGAGGGTCAATAATGAGAGCAGTCGGAACAGAAGCTCCATTGATTTCCTTAAAAATAGAGCTAGCATCGCCTAGGAAAAATTCTGCATTGGTTATCCGGTTGATCCTGGCATTGGTTCGGGCACCTTCAAAACTTTCCCGGCTAATTTCAATCCCCACTACATGTTGAAACTTAGAGGCAGCACTTAGGCCGAAAAGACCGCCTCCACAGTAAGCATCGACAAGTAATGAATTTTTCTGCCCGTCAGCCTGAGCAACCACATAGTCAATCAGTTTGGGCAGGATATATGGATTGTTTTGAAAAAACTCTCCGGCCTTGAAATGAAAAATAAGTTCTCCAACGCGTTCACTTACCAATAGTTTTGGGTCAGTGACGACACCCTCAAGCACCTGACGCAACAGGAGGGTTCCACCTCGCTTCTTAGGGGGAGTGCTTCTTAGTTGATCCCGTGCCTCCGGCAAGGCTTCGTTGATTGCATCGGTGGCAATGGGACAACTCTTTACATCAACTAATGCCCTTCGGGACCCTTGTTTCAAAAAGCCAATAGTAAGATCTTCACCTTGTCGACCACCCTGGTAATGAGGAGTTAGTTTGGAGCGATATCCATAGGGTTTAGGGGAGGGAACCACAGGATTAACTTCCACCGATATACCCCCTAAACGAACGAGCGAATTTTCCACCTGTTTTCTTTTCCATAACAACTGAGCCTCATAGCTTGAACCCTGGTATTGGCAGCCTCCACAACTTCCATACAACTTGCAAACTGGCGTTACCCTGTCTGGGGAAGGTTCGAGAACTTCAACTAGATCGGCCTGTGAGTAATTACTGTGATTGCGGTAAATCCTCGCCCGTATTTTTTCTCCAGGCCAGCAATAAGGCACCTGAATGACCCAACCGTTATCCCGCCCGATTCCAATACCCAGATTGGAAATATCGGAAATCTCTAACACCAGTTCATGATGATAAGGGTAGGGAATGGCAGTAAAACCTTTGGGTTGGTGATTCATGATCTTTGCTTCGTAACGGGCTCGCCCTCGATCGGCAAAACCCTTTTTCTTATACATGAATGAATTTAAGCATAGAAAGCCCAGCGAATCCAAAAATTAAAGAATTGGTAAAACTTCGAGAGTCTCCCCGGCGCAGAAAAGAACTCGGTGTATTTTTCGTGGAGGGAGGGGGGGATCTTTTAGCACTAGCAAAGGCGGGAAGACATATAGAAGAAGTTTACTTTTGTAGAAATCTAAAAGCAGATGGTCATGAAAGTAATTGCATAGAAGAGTTTACTTCTTTGGATGTCACTACAATCGAAGTTTCTTCTGCAGCTTTTAGTAAAGCTTCATATCGATCCGCAAGTCATGGAATTATTGGAACAGTACGAGTATGGGAGCTTGAGTTAGAAAATCATTTTATTAAAGGAAGTGGACCTGTTGTTATTCTAGATGAAGTTGAAAAGCCAGGAAACTTAGGGGCTGTGCTTCGTAGCGTAGAGGCATTTGGTGCTTGTGGAGTCATTTTGTCCGATCCTGCGGTTGATTTTTTTAACCCTAATGTAGTACGTGCTTCCCGTGGGCTCATGGGGCGGGTACCGCTGGCCATCGGAAGCAAAAAGGAAGTATGGAATTGGTTGGAAAATTCAGGTAGAACGATCGTTGCAACAAGCTCTCATGCTTCTAGAAATTTGGGGTACGATGCCTTGCCGGCATCATCCGCATTTATTTTTGGTAGTGAAAAGTCCGGCTTGGGAGAGTTTTGGAAGAAGCAGTCCCTAGATTGGATTAAAATACCTATGCGTGGTGCCGCCAGTTCATTAAATCTAAATGTAAGCGTTGCTTGCTTCCTTTATGAATCAAATCGTTCCGTTCAGTGAATGATGAAGAAAAATTAAAGAGTTTTTAACCAAGGCAGTGTTTTGTGCAAAGCATCCTTCATGTCAATTAACGGTTGGTAACCCAGGTCCCTTTCCGCCGCACGGCAAGAGAACCAATGATCATGAGCCAATTGAGAGGCTACAAACCGGGTCATAGGGGGATCGCTATTGAGACCTAGAACCTTCCAGGTATGCTCGATTATGTGACCAATAAAAAAAGCGGTCCGATAAGAGACAGACTTTTTCAGGCAGGGTAACCCAAGTTCAGCAAAAATTTCATTCAACCATTTCCAAAGGGGCACTGGTTCATTTTGACCAATGAAATAAGCATGCCCGCCAAGTTCAGAACTAGCGGTCATTGAATTGAGAGCACAGAGATGAGCATGAATGACATTGTCCAAGTGAGTCAGGTCAACAAGGTTTTTCCCATCTCCCACGATTTTTAATTTTCCTGCCCGATGTCGAGAAATTACCCGAGGAAGTAAATGCGGGTCACCTTCACCCCAGATTAAGTGTGGTCGAAGGGCGATGGTTCTCATGCCTTTGGGATTATGCTTAGCGAGAACAGCCTTTTCGGCTAAGGCCTTGGTTGATGCATATGGCGAAAAGATTTCTTTAGAATAAGGCAAAGTCTCATCTCCACCTCGGATTGGATTGGTTGAAAAGGTGACACTCGGCGTACTGGTGTAAATAAATTTAGCAACACCATGTTCTAAAGATGCGTTGAGCAAATTTTCGGTCGCAATAAGGTTAGCCTGTCGGTAGGCCTCATATCCTCCTCCTATTCCAGCTTTGGCGGCAACATGGAAAACGGCCTCCGTGCCCTTTAGCCATGGTAACACGAGAGGATGATTGATCAGATCGTAATTGTGGTAATTTAATCCATGAACAAGTTTATTTTTTGGTGGATTAGTAGTTCTTCCAACTGCATGCTCCTCATGACCTTGTGAAAGCAATTTCTGGACAAGGGCACGGCCGACAAATCCGAGTCCACCGGTAACAAGAATTTTCATGCCAATGTGCCAGTCGTTGCTTTTTTGGCAACCCGCTCAGTCCATTTTTTGGATAAGGTAAGCCTGTGAATTTTAGCATTGTGTCGAGCATCAACAGGAATCTTTTTTTCAAAAAATATCCGATTAATTTTATATTTTGGAAATAAACTATTACAAGACTCGAGAATTTCTTTACGTAGTGCCATTTCGCCCCTTTCGCGCACTAAAGTGCGATTAGGTTCGACCACTAGGCAAGGCTCCTGGTTGGGAGAGTCTCCGAGACCGACCAATGCACATTTGTTTACACACAGTAATTGATTGATTGCTGGCTCGCACCGCTCTGTTTCAATCGGCCCATCATGGGTGTACACACATTCAGCTTTGCGTCCTAAAAAACGTAAAGTACCGGTTTCATCAAAGTACCCCAAGTCGCCCATGCGATGAAAGTGGGCATCTCCAATTTTAAACCTGGCATCACAGGTTGCACCTGGCATACGATCATAACCTTCGCTCACCATTTTTCCAGACACACATATCTCTCCAACCTCGGCCTGTTCCAGCGTTTTATGATCACTTGGATAATCTGGCAGAGGAGGGTTGCAGTTCGGAAGAATTTTAACATCAGCACCGGGTACTGGTTGCCCGATTAAAGAACCGCCACCTTTAAGTGTAGACTGTTTTGCTTTGAGAATTGAGAAGCCATCAGTCCATGACACAGGCAAGGCTTCAGTTGCACCATATGGCACGATAACTCTGCCGTTTGGAAGAGCCTTCACTAAATCTTGGACTAAATCTGGCGGTACTGGTGCACCGGCGAGAAAGAAGCGATTCATCTTATCCAGCTTGTTGCCCGATGCGGAACATGCGGATGCAACTTTTTTACCGATTACCGGGGATGCGAATGCAGTGGTGACATCATGAGCTGTGAGTGAATAGAGCAATTTTTCAGGTACTGCGGAAGCAGGCTTTCTTGGATCAATTTCAGGCAGAACGGAGGTAATCCCGAGTGCGGGATTGAAGAGCCCAAAAATCGGCAGGGTAGTGAGGTCGACTTCTCCTGCCTGCATGCCAAACACTGATCTTAAGCATTCAATTTGTGCATCGAATGTTTGATGCAAATAGCGAACTCCCTTGGGAGTCCCGGTGGACCCAGAAGTAAAAACAATCGCCGCAAGACTATCCGGTTTACCTTGAAAATTTTCGACAGGATTTGTTGTAGAGAGTTCAGTTCCATAAGCTTCATTTCGAACAAGAAAGTGCTTGTGAACAGTTCGAAATGCTCTCGGTAAAAGCCAGCGCAACCAAAAAGCACGGCAAATACCAACCATGGCTGTTGGTTTGGTTCTTTTAATACAGGAAAGAAATGACTTTATGCCCATACCAGGGTCTATCACCACGGGAATGGCACCAAGTCTAAAAAGAGCAAATGCCCAGATGATCAGACTGCTGCCTGGATTAACAAAGAGTAGCGTTTTATCTCCTGCACATATCCCAGCACCCTTTAGTTCATGTGCAGCTTGATTTACTTGTTGATCGAGCTCCGCAAAGCTTATGGTGGGGAATTTTGGCGATTCAGCACCTGAGATGAGAGCAGGGTTGTTGGGATACTTTTTAGCGGTCCTGGAGAGGTAGGTTGCTACACTTCCCCACGCTTGCCTCATTGGTCCTTTGGTCAGTCGAAACCTTAGTTGTTTTCCGCAAGCCAGCGTTCAGCCTCGATTGCAGATTGACAACCCATCCCTGCTGCAGTGATTGCCTGACGATAAACATGGTCAGCACAGTCGCCAGCAACAAATACGCCTGGAACCTTTGTTTTTACCATACTGCAGTTACTGGGCACTAGATAGCCATTTGAATCTAAATCTAACATGCCTTCAAAGGGTTGCGTATTGGGAAGATGCCCAATGGCAATGAAAACACCCTTACATTCAATTTCCTGAAAATCTCCAGTTTTCAGGTTTTTGGTTTTGATTGCCCTGACGCGACCATCATCTCCGGCTAGAATTTCTTCGACTCCGGCATCCCAAACAGCCTCAATTTTTTCATGGGCTAAAGTACGTTCGGCCATAATTTTGGAAGCCCGTAATTCATCTCTTCGGTGAACCAAAGTAACCTTTGAGCAAAAACGGGTAAGGAATAACGCTTCTTCACATGCAGAGTCCCCACCTCCGACGACCACAACATTCATATTCCGGTAAAAAGCACCATCACAGGTCGCACAGGTTGTAACACCCTTTCCGCCATACATTTCCTGTTCGCCAGGGACTCCAAGCAGGCGGGGTGCCGCACCGGTTGCGATAATGACCACTTTTGCCTCATAGCTTTTTTCTCCGGAATAAAGAACTTTCCGAGTTTCAGAAAAATCTACCCGGTCAATAAAAGCATTCTCTACACGGGCACCAAACTTCGTAGCCTGCTTGCGTAAATTATCCATCAACTCATATCCATCCACACCTTGAGGAAAGCCAGGAAAATTTTCCACCTCTGAAGTAGTGGTGAGCTGACCGCCGGGTTGCTTTCCCTCAAGAATGAGAGGACTAAGATTTGCTCTTGCAGTGTAGATGCCCGCAGTGAATCCAGCACATCCAGTTCCTAAAATAATTACATTTTCCATAGATTAATTGATTACAAGGTAGAAAAAATTTCCTGACAAAAAAATTTAGAGTCTCGATCATGGCAAAATTTTTCGTATTGGTCGAGTAGATGTCTTGGTTTGATACACATTGCCATTTACAAACTTTTCTTCAGGGCCAGGAACTCGAAGCTGTATTAAAAAGAGCGGAAGAAGCAGCCGTTACCAAAATGGTCACGGTTGGAACTTGTCCCGAAGACTGGAAAGACTATCAGCAGATTGCTAAGCAACACCCTGGGTGTGTCTATTATTCTGTGGGGTTGCATCCGGGATATGTTGATGAAGACTGGAAGTCTCAACTATTGAGTCTCCAAAATTTTTGGAATAATAAAATTAATCCAGTTGCCCTCGGCGAAATTGGGCTGGATTACTTTCGTTTACCTAAAGATCGTGCGAAGGCAGAGAAAATAATTTTTTTTCAAAAGGAAGCGTTTCGTTCACAATTGAATTTAGCAAGAGAACTTACCTGTCCAGTGATTATTCACTCAAGGTCTGCCTTTTATGATTGTGTGGCAGAAATTGACCAATCAGGTGTGGACTGGAGCAAGGTTGTATTTCATTGTTTTAGTGAGGGAGTTACAGAGATTCGGGAATTAATTGAACGCGGAGGTTATGCCTCCTTCACAGGAATGTTAACCTTTCGCAAAAATTATCAATTGCGTGAAGTAATAAAAATTTTAGGCATTGATAATCTCATACTTGAGACCGACAGCCCTTACCTCACGCCGGAGCCATATCGTGGCAAAAGAAATGAACCAGCATTACTGGTCGAAACTGGCAAGTTTCTAAAGGATTTTTTGTGTGAATCAGAATCTAAGCTTATGGATTTAACCTATAATAATTCTAAGAGTTTTTATGGAGTAATTTAGGTTTCAAGTTATGACCCAGAAGCATGGTCGGCGTAGATTGTTACTTTGGCAGCTACGCCATCAACCAAAAATTTAGCCCGCTTAATCGCCTTTGCAGTGGAAAGGGTTGGGTTGCTTACAACATGAGGAAAAATATTTCTTCGGTTCATGCGAGCCAACACACCTGAATTTTTTAATATCCTAAGGCAATCTTTTCTGACTTCGCATAAAAGAACATGGCAATTTTTTTCTTTCAGATAGTCAAAAAGTTCTTCAAGTGCTAGGACAGAGGTAGCATCAAGGTGGTGTGCATTTAACATTTTAAGAACTAAAACCTTGAGGTTTGGATCTTCGCCCACACGACGGATCTGATCGTAAAACAAGTCGGCTGCTGCAAAAAATAGCTCTCCTTCAACATGAACAATCGAGACCTCAGGTTCAGGTCTTGAAGTTTTTTTAGAAGCTTCGGTCAGTCTGCCTTCTTCCGTGTAGCCATATTCTACTAATTGTGGTTGAGCTACTTTGCGCAGGAACAGAAGGATGGATGTGATTACACCTGCAAAGATGGCAAATTGTAAAGAAACAGTCAATCCGACGAAAAAAGTTACCCCAAAGGCGAAAGCATCGGACCTTGTGGTTCTTGATACAGTTTTTATTTGCCTGACTTTTATTAAAGAAATTCCGATAAAAATAACAACGGTAGCCAGGCTGCACAAAGGGATATAGGAGACGAGATCACCAAGTACCCAAAAACCTAAAAGGACGAATAATCCAGCGAAAATATTGGCAATGCTTGTTTTAGCACCGCTTTCAACATTCAAACTCGATCGTGTAAGAGAGCCAGAAGCGGGCATACCCGAAAAAAGAGAGCAGCCTAAATTGCCTAATCCAATGGAGAAAGTTTCCTGATTTGCGTCAAGTCGTGCACCGGCTCTTGCAGATAGAGATTTTCCTATAGAAAGACCTTCAAGCAGGCAGAGTAAGCAAACAGCTCCAGATGTAGTAAAAATGATTGGGCCACATTCAAATAATAATCCTACATTGGGCAGATGAAAGAAATTTCCTGAAGAGGAAAAATTTTGCAGGCAAAGGACTTCTATTCCATAAATTCCCATGAACCATGCCCCTAAGGATGAGATGACAAGCGAAATCGCAACGCCAGGTATAGCGGGAGCGAGAATTTGCAGTAAAAGAAAAATTAAACCAGTAAAAATACTTAGACAAAGAGTAGGAAGGGAAATCATCTCAATGTGCCTAATCAAAAAGTTCAAAATGCCCCAAAATGTGGATGCAGGAGATTCATTGACATCAGTAATGCCAAGTACATGCCTGGCCTGATTAGCTAAAATGAGAAACGAGGCGGCAGTTATGTATGCTGTAACAACGGTTCTGGAAACAAACTGAACAATAAAAGAAACCCTTAATACACTCGCCAAAATAAGAAAAAGACCGGTGCATAGCAAAACCAAGGGTAGAATCTCTAGAGCAGACCCAGAGGCAAGACCATTTGCCTGAATTAATCCAGCACTGGCAAAGACCCCAAATAATAAAACTGCGGTTGCGTTAGTCGGACCTTGTGTAATAAATTTCCCACCTCCAAAAATCCCACCGGCAAATGCAGCAATCGAAGACCCAAGAAGGCCATATTTAATAGGAAGACCGGCAACCAAAGAATAAGCCATTCCTTGAGGAATAGCCAACAGTGCGACATTAAAGCCTGCACTCAGGTCACTGGAAAGGCTTTGAGGGTTACATTCCTTTAACTGCTTAAATAAAAAAAACTTAGGAATAAAAAAATTTGGGCGAATGAACTGCATTAGAGAAGTAGCTCAATTTAATTGATGAATTTCGAATGAGTTTTTGCAGTTGATCCAACGCAGAAGCTCTTCCTCATATAATTTTTGAGTCGCGGCAAGATCGTCGCGAATATGATTCAGTTTTTTCACATGGGGATCTTGACTCAAAGTAGTTTTCTTGTGAACAAGGTGATCAGTGAGCTTTTGTTGCAATAAGGCCTTTTCCTCTAAGATGCTCGACGCCTTGTCTTTGAGTGAGTTGATGGCTGCAATGATTTCCTTTTGTAAATTTTCTCGAGTTAAGCTTAAATTTTTTAAAACCTCATTTTTGGTTTCGTTGTTCAAACTGTCGTCCTGAGACAGGCGTTCCAACTTAGTGATAAAGTGAGAATACTCTTTTACTTTACCAAATTCTATAATCGCTTTTACGCTGAGGAAATCGTTGGGATTTTTACTGACTTCGTTCATTGAATCTATGGAAATTAGAGTGTCTTTTAGCACCTTTACCTCTTGCTCCAATTGCATAATTTCGGATCTGAGAGCCATTGCTTCAATGCTATCATTAGGATTTTCTTCAAGCAATGAACTGAGGTAAACCTTAATGTCAGCAGCTTGTTCCTGCAATTTTGCAACTTTTTGTAAGAGTTTTTGTAGGCTAGGAAGTAAGGGACTATCTTTTTTCTCGAGAGCGGTCGCCTTTTTATATTCACGCAGAATGAGTTCAGACAATAAGCTGGCGGTTCTTAATGAATGGCCCCTGCAAAGAATGAGCAGTTTGTTTGGGGGTTCTCGCTTTGTGTAGATCAGAGATTTGAGTATCTCTTTGTCGCTGTTACTAAATAAATTGTTGTTGAATGCGCCGAGAATCATGCTTTTTGCATTTGGGTTCTCGTTTAGCTTTGAGACAAGTACTTGTAGAAAAAAATCTCCTTCAATGACGCTAGCGTGATAACTCAAAGCATACGAATCAGAGCTAGTCAGCACAAGGGTTTGCTCAACCCAGGCACTCTGCTGTTCAAAGTCTACAAAAACAGAATCATTAATATCATCAGTTTTTATTGTGTTACTCAGCCCTTTTTCGAATTCCGCAAGATCATCCAAAGACAATATGGTACTTTTTTCAACATCCCCCAAGTAAGAGGCGTAAAAAAAAATTCCTACACTTAGGATTATCAGAGCAATGCAATGCCATGTTTGCATAACTTCAGTAAGGTAAATTTTTCGGGGATTGCAACAAAACGCAATTTTACATGACAGAGAGAATGTTTGACTCCGATAGTTTAGGTACATTCCATTATGGCATGCCCAAAAATACTATTTCGTTTGAATTTTCTCAAAAACTGGTGGGAATTCAACGACCACTTTACTCATTCGTTTTAAGTATGTTACCTCACCGGCAAGATGCGGAGGATGTTCTTCAGGAGACAAATCTAATTCTATGCAAAAAAGCCGATGAATACTCCCCGAAAGGAAATTTTCAGTCTTGGGCATTTAATATTGCCCGTTACCAAATCATGGCTCATCTAACTAAAAAAAGAAGAAATAAAATATCCTTCAGTAATGAGTTAGTTGAAGCATTGGCAGAGGAAGAGATCGATACAGACATCCTTCAATTGAGCCAAAAAGCTCTACAAATCTGTTATGAGTTACTGCCTGAGCATATGAAAGAAATTGCCCGTTTGCGATTCAAGGACGAGGAAAATGTTAAAGAAATAAGCAAAAAAGTTGGTCGTCCATTAGGTGCAGTTTCTGCAACCCTTTTCCGGATCCGCAGTAACTTAATCGATTGTGTAAAAATGAAATTGCCTAACATGGAATTAGGAGCCGAAGGATAAAATTTTCTTTTTTGGTATTTTTTTGGGAATAAGTGCTAATTACTTATTGAAACTACCCAAATATGAACGAAATCTCAGAATTTATCGAAGTGGACCGTTTAACTAGTGCAATGCTGGATGGTACCATCAACCAAGATGATTTTGCACGGTTGGACAAAATGCTCTTCAAAGACGCTGATAAGCGAGCGAGATATTTAGAAATTGTCCGACTGGAGTCACTCCTTCATTGGGAGGCAGTGGATAGTGGAAGTAACACAACCCTATCCCATGAAAATGCGAAAATCATTTCCTTTCCTGCTTCTTCAATTATAAGCTCAATTGCGGCAATCCTCTTGGCAATGGCTGGATCTTGGTGGGCATTCCATCATCTTTTGGTTAACGAAACATTTTCCCCTGAAGTAGCTAACATTACCAACATTTCTTCTTCGGCTTACCCCTCTTTTGACCCTATTCAATCTGCAATTGAACGTCCTCTTTCACAAACTTCATCGATACCTGTTCGTGAATCGTTCCCGTTGGATTTGCATCCCGCAGAAAAATCAAAAGAGCTTGCCGCTCGGGTTGTAGAATCCCTGATAGCAGGTGATGTGAATATTGATGAAGGGGAAACCGAATGGATTGGCCCGATCACAAGGTGGAATCGTGTGCCTGACCTATCCGTCCCTGCTCAGAAAGGTATTGTGCCAGCCTCTGGATCAAGCATGTTGGCACTCAGTCCCATGATGGTCGACATGGAGGCACAGACCGCTCAAGTGGTTGAAACTATTCAGGTCTTGGATGTCAGAAAAATGTTTCAACTTTACCAAAATCAAAGTGGGAGTGCACTGTTATCTGCATCCGTAAAATTTAATCAAAGTGTTGGGGAATGTGCGGATTCAACTGAGTACGGTTTAACTTTATCTGCATTTCGTGGCTCAAAGGTTGAGCTAGACAATGCGATGATACATGTGGAAAAGAATAGTTACAGGGACATGGATTCTGGAGATTGGAGCGAAATAAATTCAGAAATGGAGATTCCCGCGGATACTGAATTTGTTGTTGTTTCCTTAAGTGCAAAAAAATCTGGCACAGACGCTCTTTTGGCAAACACGAGCAGTTATTATTCTGATGATTTAGAACTTACCTTTTCATTTGAAAACAAAGGAAAGCTAGGTCCAATTTAATACTCAATTATCGAGTGCCCATGTACAGTTGGTGTGCTAGTCAACGAGCATAGTTGACTTAATCAATCCAATGATAAATTTTGGAGCACATGAAGCTCTTTTTAGTTTGTTTATTTTTACTTCCGCGAGCATTTCTCTCAGGAGTGGATTGGCCAAACTTTGGCGGGCCCCATCGCAATCATCAAACTGAGGAAAAGATCAGATTAAACTGGGACGATTGTGATCCTGAGATTTTATGGAAAATTAATGTAGGCCTCGGTTATTCTTCGGTCATTGAAGCCAAGGGCATGGCATACACTCAAGGTTATAAGAACAACCAGAATACTCTTTTCTGCGTTGATGCAGAAAACGGTGAGGTTCTTTGGACATTTTCGTATCAATCCATCCTTGGGGATAAATATTTTCAGGGCGGTTCCCGTTCAACCCCTACATTTTATGACCAAAAAATTTATCTGCTTGGACATGAAGGACCTTTATTTTGTCTCGAGGCAAAAACAGGTAAAGTCATTTGGCAGAAACATTTGGTGAATGATTTTGGGGGTCGTTGTCCAACTTGGGGCTACGCAGGAGCACCTTTGGTTGTGAATGGTCGGGTAGTTTTGCAAACGGGTGCGGAGAATGGATCTCTCATTGCATTGGATGCACAAACTGGCAACAAATTATGGTCTGGAGGAACTGCTGAGGCTGGTTACGCAACACCCTTTTTGAGAAAACTACATCCATCGCAGATCGTTGTCTTCAATCAGTCTGGACTCTCCATTCATGATCTAGTGACAGGTAGGGAAAAACTGACTTATGGACACAGGACTCGATATGAAGTAAATGCTGCCCAGCCCCTTGATTTGGGTAAACAGGTATTGGTTGCAAGCGGTTATGGGAAGGGCGCAGCTATGCTTGAGCTTGAGTCGGGGCATCCGCGTGTAATTTGGGAATCTGACAGTGTTGGCTGTCAAATGGCTAGCTTAGTCTCTGAAGATGGGTATGCATACGGCATTAATGGGCAAACGGGAGCGAATGCAAGTCGTGCCACCCTGTTTTGCTTAGAGCTAACTGAAGGTAGAAAAATTTGGGAAAAAAGGGGTTATGGAGTTGGAACCCTAATTTTGATTGATAACACAATAGCGGTTTTAAGCGATCGAGGAGAATTGTCATTGGTTAATGCTTCACCAAGTGGCTTCAATGAAATGGCAAGTTTTCAAGTCCTTGGCGGAAAGAGCAACTGGACTCCTCCAACTTATGCGAATGGAAGAATGCATTGCCGTTCAAGTACTGGTGAATGGGTATGCTTATTTATGCAGAATTAATCTAACCTAATTTTTTCTCACAAGAAGTGCCGAAATTTTTTCTGTACTGGTTAGCAGGTTTGACGATTAACGAGGATTAGCTATTTTTTTTAAAGACCATCATCTTGCCTTCATATTAAGTTTAATGAAACCTCTTCTTCTTGTTGTAACTATCACCTTATTATTATTCGGCTATACTTCCTGCATAAGATTTAGTTCACCTAATCAAACAACCATCAAAGCAACGAGCACGGTTCGTCTCGAAAACAAGTCTTCAGATTGGTTATTTGCTCGAGGAGGTCTTGGCACGGGGGTTTCATCTGAATCAGGCTTACCCGATCAACTAAATGGAACAAAAATATGGTCATATGATATTAAGGGTGGCGGGGTTCCTGTTATTGCTGGAGACAAAGTCTATCAATTTGGTTATTACGGAGAGGGTGAGCGTGTAGAAGAAAGTTTAACCTGCTTAAATATTGAGAATGGTAAACTGGTATGGGATAGGCGCCGACAAGATTTTATCAGCGATATCGTGTATGACAGATATGGAGTGGGATCAGCATGCGTGGATTCGGAAAGTGGAAATATTTTCTTTCAAACAAGTGCAGGCTTGCTTGCCGGATTTAGTCCTGATGGGGCATTATTATGGGAGAGGTCGTTGATGGAGGAGTTTGCTAGGCTAACATTTCCCAACGGAAGAACGGGTGGACCATGTGTGGACGAAGATTTTGTGATCTTGCATGCAATAACGGCAAACTGGGGCACAAACGGTCCTGCTCGTGATCGGTTTTACGCCTTTGATAAGACAACAGGTGAATTAGTATGGACATCAACGCCAGGAACAACGCCTCAGGATAGTTCGTTCGCACCTCTTATCTTCGAGGATCTAGAGGATGGCAGAAGAGTATTTTATAGCGGAACCGGATGTGGTCATGTTGTTTGCGTGGACGCTCGAACCGGTCAGCCATTATGGCGTTTTAAGATGTCCCACGGTGGCGTTAATGCAGGAGTTGTTTTACATGAGGACTTGGTAATAGCGGTTCATGGCAAGGAAAACATCGATAGCTCAAAGATTGGGCGAATGGTGGGAATTCGCAAACCTTACAAATTACCTAAAACAGGTGAGCCCATGATCGAACTTGATCGTAAAAACGAGGCATGGCGAAATGATGAAATTGAATCGTTTACAAGTTCACCCGTAATGAATAAAGGACGGCTATACATCACCGTCAAAAATGGTGAATTATTTTGTAACGATGCCAGCACTGGAAAAACAATCTGGAAAATAAAACTGGCCCCGGACCAGATTCATGCAGCACCAGTTTGGGGTGATGGGAAATTGTATGTACCTATGTTTGATGGCAATGTTTTTGTGGTTGAGGATTTAGGCGACCACGGAAAGATTTTAGATGAAATCGATCTCAAAGACCCATGCTTGGCTCCACCATCAATAGCTCATGGAAAAATTTTAATCCAAACAAAGGCAGGACTCTATTGTTTTGGCAATGAATCAAAACCCAAGCCATTCCGAGCTAAAGAACTAAATTATTCAGCTAAATCAAATGAAGTAGATTCATTACAAATTATTCCATCCGAGTTTACTCTATCTGCGGGAGAAAAAATGAACTTTCGAGTTTTTGCCCTAGATTCGACCGGTAGAAGGATAAAGCAACTTGGAGACGGCTTGAGTTGGGAAAAATGGATTCCCCCAACAGCTAAAGTTCAGTCAGAATTAGATGGTAACCTTTCAATGATTGGCGCCGGAAGCATTTTAGCACCATTGGATGCCAAATTGTCTGCAGGGGCGGTCAAGGTTACTTACGAACAAAAAAGTACTGTGGCTAGGGGGAGAATTTTTCCTACTTTCCCTTATAAGGAAGATTTCGAAACCGGGTATAGTCTTGAGCAACGGGCAACCGACGGCATTGCTTATTCCTACCCTCCTTTGCCTTGGCTTGGCGCAAGAATGCGTTGGCAGATTCAGAATCTAAGTGGCGAGCTTGTGGCGGGTAATACCTTAGACCGGGTTCTGTTTCAAAGAGCGATCAACTTTGTTGGGTCATGGAAAGCACGAGATTATATAGTCGAATTGGATGCCAAGGTGGATGGAAATCGACGAATAAAATCAACTGTAGGTGTTATCAATCAAAGATATATTTTCGCACTTATTGGAAACGCAAACATCTTGCAGGTTGTCTCAAACTATGATCGTTTTCAGAGGTCGGTGCCGTTTTCAATAGAAGCGAATACATGGTACCGCATTAAGACACAAATTGATTTACAAAATGATGGTACTGGGTTGATTCGTGCAAAAGCATGGCCACGCGAAGAGACCGAGCCGTTCTCTTGGAACCTAGAGGTGGTTCATGACCGACCGCACAAACAAGGTGCACCAGGTATCTATGCCTTATCTCCACAAAGTAAGAAGAAAGTATATTTCGATAATTTTAGTGTTTATCAAAAACCTAGGTAAAATTCAGCCAATTGAGTTATCCAATGAAATACCAATCATTCAGTTTATTAATTTTGCTTTCAGTAATATCTTCACCAGTTTCACTTTTCGCGGATTGGCGAAGTTGGGGAAAAGATCAATCGCGCAACATGGTATCTGATGAAACGGGCATCACATTCGACTTCGAAACAGGAGTTTTGAATGACGATGAAAGTATTGATTTAAGAACAACCAAAAACATCAGGTGGGTCGCAAAGCTTGGCTCGCAAGCTTATGGCAATGTAACCATTGGTGAGGGAAAAGTACTTGTTGGCACTAACAATGAATCCAACCGCGACCCCCAGAAAAAGGGTGATCGGGGAGTGGTAATGTGTTTTGATGAAGAGACTGGTAATTTTGAATGGCAATTAGTCATTCCAAAACTTGGTGCGGGAAAGGTGAGTGATTGGGAGTACATAGGGGTTTGCTCATCTTCGGCAATCGAGGATGGAAAAGCCTATGTGGTTACAAACCGCTGTGAAGTTATTTGCCTAGACCTTAATGGTCTAAGCGATGGGAATGATGGAACTTTTAAAAAAGAAGAATCCTATGTTCGACCTAATGGGTCTCTCGATCCGCTAAATTTACAAACCGATGCAGATATTATATGGTGCTATGACATGAGGGAGGAGTTGGGAGTTTTCCCTCACAATGTTACAAGTTCATCTGCATTGATCTTGAAAGACCGTTTGTTTGT
Source organism: Opitutales bacterium (assembly GCA_038137235.1). Taxonomy (GTDB): domain Bacteria; phylum Verrucomicrobiota; class Verrucomicrobiia; order Opitutales; family Seribacteraceae; genus Chordibacter. The sequence continues at coordinate 20,300 of JAYQBI010000009.1, forward strand.
AGCGACCTCCAACGGAGTAGATTGGTCCCATATAAATATACCAAGCCCTCTATCGCCTAGCTGGATTGCTCTCGATAAAAATACTGGCGAATTGATTGGAGAGGATGGTTCCGGAGCTAGTGTTAATGCTCTTCATGCGGCATGGTCTTCACTGACTTACGGTAAATTAGAGGGACAGGATAGACTATTCTGGGGGGGCTCAGACGGTTTTCTATACGCGTATGCAAATGAAACAAAAAAGGACAAAGAAGGATTTGATGTATTTCAACCTCTCTGGAAGCTCGATTGTAATGAGCCGACATACCGTATTGATAAGGAGGGAAGAAAAATCCCTTATGCGACTCCTCCAGGACCCAGTGAACTGATCGCGACGCCAGTTCTTTACAACGATAAAATTTATTGTTCGATCGGCCAAGACCCCGAGCATGGCGATGGGGTAGGTCGCCTGTCCTGCGTGGATGCAAAATCTGGTGACCTTTTGTGGAAAAACACCGAGATAGGAAGAACCATATCCACTCCCTCTGTTGCAGATGGATTAATCTATCAGGCAGAGT
>JAYQBI010000010.1:0-19402 GCA_038137235.1 Opitutales bacterium
TACCGCAAAGCAGGCCGTTGGTTTTTAGATACTGGCGATTTGTTTTGGAATGGATTAAATGACCGTGCTCATTCATTTTTCGTGGGTGGCCTGACTGATCGAATTTGTATGTTTTTAAAACAGGGAAATGTTTATGTCATGAAACTGCTTTATCTTCCACTTTGTAAAATTGGCCTTTTGCAGAGCGGTGATCCCAAGGGCGAGAGTTTGCTGGCAAAGCGAACTTCTCTGGGGGTACATCCAGTTGGATGGACTGCACTCTTCTGTATGCTGTTTTTTCTTGGTTTTCTGGTGCTGATTTTTAACTAGGCAATTTCATCTTACTTGCCTCCGCATCTTCCAGATGCTTGTGTAGGGGAGTGAAATGGGTGTTTGGAAATGGGTTTTTTAGCTTTCTTGCCGTAGGTGTATTTGCACTATTTACAAGTTGTAAGTACTTTGATCCGGATGCGGATTTCATCGATGAAAAGGTAGTCTGGCAGAAAATAAAACAGGAAGCACCCCAGCTCGGCTTAGAACCAAGTTTTGTCTATGCCATTTGTCATGCCGAAAGTAGTTTGAATGCAAATGCAGAAACTTCCATTGCCAAGGGAATGATGCAACTTACTGAGGGAGCCTGGTCGGATGTTAGCAAGCTTCATTACCGGACTGCTTTTCAATGGGAAACAAATGTTGAAGTTGGCATGCTTTACCTAAAAAGGCTTAAAGGAATGCTGGAAAGTGTGGATATGTTTAATTATCCCCGCTTGGCTGCCAGTTACCGTTATGGATATAACGCCCTTAGGCAGGAGCAATTCATGGTTAGCCGGATGAAAACACCAATTAATAGGATATACCGGAAACTTTTTGCCGGGCAGCTTGCACCGGTTTCTATTCCAGAAGAAGAATAATTTTTTCTGATCTTAATTGATGGGTTCAAAAACCGAGGTCACGGGAAGAAAACGCGGAGACGATCCAATTTTACCTCCGCCCGCTTATGAGTCAGATATTAGTAGCTTTCTTGCCTGGGTACAATTGGAGCGTGGCCTTTCTAAAAATACAGTGGAATCCTACGAATCCGACCTTATTCAATGTGCCTGCTTTCTGCACAAGCAAGGGGCATCCAACTGGCAGGCCGTTTCTTTGGAGCATGTATCTGCCTGGATATCTTCCCTGACTTTGGATGGTTATGCGGTAGCCAGTCTGGCGAGGAAACTTTCTGCATTGCGAATGCTTGCCCGTTTTCTTCTTGGCGAAGGAAATTTACAAAATGATTTCACTGAATTACTGAGCAATCCAAAAAAAGGCAGGTTTCTTCCCCATGCATTGAGCATAGAGGAGATCGAGCGGTTTCTTTCTGCACCGGATCTTACTACACCGCTTGGTAAACGTGACCGGGCAATATTTGAACTGATGTATGGGAGTGGATTGCGGGTATCTGAGGTGTCATCAGTTCTGGTAAATGCGGTCAATTTAGAGGAAGGATTTGCCCGTATTTTTGGTAAGGGTTCGAAGGAGCGAATCGTGCCGGTTGGTAAAGAAGCAGTCGTGGCGATCAGAAATTATTTACATGGTGGGCGACCGGAATTGGTGAAGGACCGATCCGGAGGTGAATTGTTTTTAAGCAAACGGGGAACACCAATTTCTAGAAAGATGATCTGGGTATTGGTAAAGGATTATGCAAGGCGTGCAGGAATTGAGAAAAATTTAACCCCGCATGGGCTCAGGCATTCATTTGCAACTCACTTATTAATGGGCGGTGCAGATATTCGTGCAGTTCAGGAAATGCTGGGCCATTCTGATGTGGGAACCACGCAGATCTACACTCATGTGGAATCGCAGAGGTTAGTGGACGAGCATGCAAAGTTTCACCCCCTTGCCCAAAAGTAGGATTTTAAACCCGGAATTAATTAAAAATTACCACAAAATTGGCTTGGTTCATTCCTCTTTTATTATCAAAGATAAGGATAGGTTTGAGGGAGACTGTACTCCTTTGTATAAATCAAAAATGAACTGCTCAACAAACGGAACATCCCAATGAAAAAATACTTTCTGATATTCGCACTCCTTGGTACAGGATTGATGTTTTGTGGATGTGAACCAGGAAAGGATGTAACCAAACCTGCAGACACTGCTGAAATTATGGAAGATCAATTTCAGCCACAATACGGTGAAAAAGATCCCATCGCATTGGACGATGCAAAAACAGGAGGAACATTCACAACTTGGGGTGGTTCCTTTCCCAAATCCCTCAATATGTTTTTGGACTACAACCGTTTTTCCGCCACGGTTATGGGACTCCTTTATGAACCGTTACTTTCTCTGCACAGTACCGATAATAAACCTGTTGGAGTGCTGGCAGAGTCCTGGGAGATTGCGGAGGATGAAATGACGTTCACCTTTAAAATTAGGAAGGATGCAACCTGGAGTGACGGAGAGCCAGTTACCTCTGCGGATATTCAATTTTATTATGATGTCATGCTTGATCCGAAAAACCTGACCTCGTTATTCCGGGTAAGCCTGAAGAGATTTGAACGGCCCGTTGCATTGGATGACAAAACAGTGGTAATTAAGGCGAATACTAAGCACTGGAATAATTTTTATCAGGCGGGAAACATGGTCGCCCTGCCGGCTCACATTTGGAAGGACAAGGATTTTAATAAGATCAATTTTGATTTTCCGGTTGTCTCAGGACCCTATCAAATTGGAGAGGTTAAAAAGGGAAGATCAATTAGCCTGAAACGCAGGCATGACTGGTGGGGAAGATTAAACCGCTACAATGCCGGAAAATATAATTTCCAAAAGATTGTCTACCTCTCGATGACAGACCGTAATAAAGCCCTGGAGGCTTTTAAAAAAGGAATCTTTGACGCCTATCCTATCTACACATCTTCGATCTGGATGAAAAAAACCCAGTTTGACCAGGTGGAAAAAGGATGGGTGGTAAGGCAGGCAGTTTATAATCAGAAACCCAAAGGCTATCAGGGACTGGCTGTCAATCTGCGTAATCCAAAGTTTCAGGATATCCGGGTGCGCCAGGCACTTGGCTATCTTTTGAACCGGGAAGCAATGAACGAAAAGTTCATGTATAACCAGTATTTTTTGCTCAATTCATTTTATCCTGATTTGTATCCCAATAATGTTAACCCAGAAAGAGAAGTAACCCCCTATGATCCAGAAAAAGCCCGTAAATTATTGGCTGATGCAGGGTGGAAAGTTAATCAGTTTGGTAAATTAGAGAAAGATGGTCAGGTTTTTGAGATCACTTTTCTTTCTGCGGCAGAGGATTTCCGTCATCTCAATTTATACATCGAAGATTTAAAATCTGTGGGGATTGAAGCAAAAATTGAAAAAATCAACCGGTCCACCCTTACCAAGCGAATTGATAATTTTGAATTTGAAATGTTTTGGACCGCATGGGGTGCTTCCCGTTTAAGAGATCCGGAATCTTCCTGGCATAGTTCTACCGCCGGTCAAAAAGCTTCCCAGAATTACACGGGGGTTGAGGATGAGGAAATTGACAGGTTGATCGAATTGCAGAAAGGGGAGTACGATATGGATAAGCGGATCGAAATTCTCAAAAAAATTGATAACCGGTTGGCTGAAATTATTCCCTACATATTTCTATGGCAGTCAGATCATGGAAGAATTCTTTATTGGAACAAATATCAGACGCCAGAATATGTCTTTGATAAATTTGGACAGGAAGATTCAATCATTACCTATTGGTGCGAAAGCCCTGAAATGGTGAATGCCTTAACTCAGGCGAAGGCATCCAATCAGTCCTTGCCGAAGAAACCGTTCAAAGTTGTATATCAGGAATGAGGGTTTACTTACTCAGGCGGCTTTTGCTGCTTGTACCCACCTTGATCGGGATCACTGCTGTATGCTTTACCCTTATTCAATTTGTTCCGGGTGGTCCGGTTGAAGAACTCATTTCCCGGGTTCGTGCACAAAGCAGTTTGGAAGGAGGGGGAGGTTCCACTGCCCAGCAACAGATAACCGAGGAGGAAATTGAAAATATTCGGGCATACTACGGATTTGATAAGCCAGCAATTACCCGCTACTTCGACTGGCTTTCCAAAGTAGTCCGTTTTGACCTGGGCACATCCTATTTTTATGAGGAACCAGTCTGGGATGTAATTAAATCAAAGTTCCCCATCTCTTTGTTTTTTGGGTTGGTGTCCTTTGTGCTATCCTATTCTGTATGCATTCCTTTGGGGTTGTACAAGGCAATGTGGAACCGAAGCAGGTTTGACCTGATCAGTTCAATCATGGTCTTTGCCGGTTATATAATACCGGGTTATGCATTGGGGATTTTATTGATTATCTTTTTTAGTGGGGGAAGTTACCTGGACTGGTTTCCACTCGGGGGAATCGTGAGTGAAAACTTTGAATCGATGGGCTTTTGGGCAGGCACGATTGATTTTCTTCACCATATGTGCCTGCCCTTAATCTGTTTTATGGCGAGTGAATTTGCATTCCTCACCATGCTGATGAAGAATTCCCTGCTTGAAGAAATCCGCAAAGAATATGTGCGGACTGCAATGTTAAAAGGGGCAGGCTTTCAGCATGCGGTTTGGAAGCATGCATTACGCAATGCATTGATCCCCCTCGCCACTAGAATGAGCGAGATTTTTACCCTTATGTTTACCTCTGCATTGCTGATTGAAAAAGTCTTCGATATCGATGGAATGGGTTTGCTGGTTTATAACTCGATCCTCAGTCGTGACTACAATGTAGTGCTCGGAGTGATCCTAATTTCGAGTATTATGGCATTACTGGGCAGGTTGTTTTCAGATATGCTCTACATTGCAATCGATCCACGAATTAAGTTCAACTGAGGAGCTTTAGCATGGCGGTATTTTCCAAACTTAGCAAAGATCGGTTCAGGAGGTTTCGAATGATCAAAAGAGCATGGTATTCATTTATCATTCTTTCTGCACTTTTTGTATTATCCCTATTCGCCGAACTCTTATGCAATGACCGGCCATACATCATTTCCTTCAATGATAAGCTGTATTTTCCAATCTTTAAATTCTATCCAGAAAAAGAATTTGGAGGGAAGTATTTGACCGAAGCAGACTATGTATCCTTGAGAAATTCTGATCTTTTCAAAAAGGAGGGGAACTGGATGTTGCTACCCCCCGTTCCACACAGTCCTTTGCATTCTTACATGGACCTTGAGGGTACGCCTCCGCATCCTCCATCCGCGATGCATTGGCTGGGAACGGATGCCTCCGCAAGGGATGTCTTTGCCCGATTGCTTTATGGATTCCGGATTTGTATGCTCTTTTCTCTCATTCTTGCGGCGATTGCCACCCTGTTTGGAATTTTGATCGGCGGAGTGCAGGGATATTTTGGCGGAGTGATTGATCTTGTGGTACAACGGATGATCGAAATCTGGTCCTCCCTTCCATTTCTTTATGTGGTAATTCTGGTTGGTACCATTTATTCGCGCAGTTTTATGATCCTGATTCTGGTGCTTTCTCTTTTTCAGTGGATCGGACTATCTTACTACATGAGGGGAGAATTTTTAAAGATTCGAAATCTCAATTATGTAAAAGTTGCCAAAACCATGGGCATGCCAAGCAGTCATATTTTGTTCCGGCAAATTCTGCCCAATGGATTAACCCCTGTGATCACTCTGCTCCCGTTTCAAATTATTGGAGGGATTGGGGCACTTACGGCATTGGACTTTCTGGGATTCGGCCTTCAGCCGCCCACTCCCTCGTGGGGTGAATTACTGAGCCAGGGATTGAATAACCTCTTTGCCCCATGGCTTGCTGTATCCACCGTGGTTTGCCTATTTACCACCCTGCTTCTTGCCACCTTTATTGGTGAAGGCGTAAGGGAGGCATTTGATCCCCGTGCATCAACGGATTAAGAATGAAAAGCACTGACATAGAGATAGGTACCGATGACTACTTGTTGCAAGTGCAGGACCTTTCGATTGGGGTCGAGCAGTCCCAGAAGTTACTTCAACTTACTGACCGTGTTTCATTTAAGCTTAAAAAGGGGGAAATGCACGGGCTAATTGGTGAATCTGGATGTGGGAAGAGTATATCCTCATTGGCGATTATGGGAATCCTCCCGCAACCGGGTGGAAAATTATTATCCGGAAAAGTTCTTTTTAAAAACGAGGATATTTTTTGTCTCGATGAAACAAGCATTAATTCATTGCGGGGAAACAAGATATCAATGATTTTTCAGGAACCTTTTGCTGCGATGAATCCATTGATACGCATTGGTGAGCAGATGCTTGAAAATTTTGATTACCATCAAACCAATTTTGACAGACATCAAAAAATTAGAGAATTGCTGAACGAAGTCGGCCTGACTGACCATACCAGGATACTCCAATCCTACCCACATGAACTTTCCGGAGGTATGCTTCAAAGGATCATGATTGCGATGTCCCTGCTTTTGGACCCTGACTTACTCATCGCTGATGAACCAACCACCGCACTTGATGTGACCGTGCAGGCACAGATTATGAGCCTGATTGTCCGGCTTTGTAAGGAGCGCAAAATGTCAGTTTTATTAATTTCACACAATATCAGCCTGATGGCCCAGTATGCGGATAGTATTTCAGTGATGTATGCCGGTCAGATCGTAGAAACTAATGAAATTTCTGCCTTTTTAGCCGATGCCTCGCATCCATATTCACGGGGGTTAATCCAGGCGATCCCGACTTTGGACAAAGCGGGAGATAAAATTATCCCAATTTCCGGTCAGGTTCCTGAACCGGGTAAGTTTTCCACTGGATGCCGCTTCATGGAAAGGTGTCCTGTATCTGCTGCCATTTGCTCAAATCCTCCACCTGAAAAAAACATAGGTGATCTTGGACGCTACCGTTGTCATTACTGATGAACAATCAAGTGAATAGCCCGATCATTGAAGTAACTGACCTGCAAACTTGGTTTCCGGTAAAGGGCGGACTCTTGGGACGAACCAGTCATTACATCAAAGCAGTGGATAAGGTAAGTTTACGGGTAAATCATGGAGAAATTGTCGCATTGGTTGGGGAATCGGGGTGTGGGAAAAGTACCTTGGGCAATTCATTGGCCGGTCTTTTGCCCATCCGTGGAGGACAGTTACTTTTTCGGGGGAATGCTGCTTTTCAAGGAAACCGTCTACAACGGGAAGTATTCCAAAATAAAGTACAGGTCATTTTTCAGGATCCGTATTCCTCGCTAAATCCAAAGCATACGGTTTTTGAAATTCTTTCCTTTCCACTCCTCCATCACAAAATTTGTACCCGTAATGAGGTAAGTGATTATATCGCTTCTTTGCTCGAGCAGGTTGGAATGTCCCCGGAATATATGAACCGGTATCCTCATTCTTTCAGTGGCGGTCAAAGACAAAGAATTTCAATTGCCCGGGCAATTGGCATGAAGCCGGATTTGATGATCTGTGATGAAATCGTTTCCTCGCTCGATGTTTCGATTCAGGCACAAATTGTAGAACTTTTACTCGAGCTAAGAAACAAACTCGATTTGGCCCTTCTTTTCATTGCTCATGATCTGTCACTAGTTAGGGCACTTTCTGACCGCATATATGTGATGTACCTTGGAAAGATTGTTGAATCTGGAAACACAGCCGAAGTATTATCAAGTCCGAGTCATCCTTACACCCGGGCATTGGTCCAATCGGTACCCACACTTAACCGGGAATGCCCGCCAGTAATTTTACAAGGGGAAGTCCCATCTTTTACCAATATGCCAGTTGGGTGCAGTTTTCAGAACCGTTGCCCCAATAAATCTGAAAGGTGCATGAATGAGCCTGAAATTACAGAGTCCAATCAACGGGAACTCCGTTGCTTTCATCCTGTCCAGATTTGAACCAGATTGATCACCAATTATTTTGGAACAGAAGACGAGCATTTTTCTCACGTGCGCAACTAAGGATTGAAAGATGGCACCATAAAGTGTCTTTAAGATAAGGCGTGAAGGTAACCGTATTTGTTTCCCCCAAAACAACCGTTTTGGACCCTCAGGGCGCGGCAGTTGAGCAAGCGATTAAAAGCTTGGGCCACCATTCAATCGAGGGGGTACGCGTGGGTAAAACGGTGACCTTTGAAATGGAGGGCTCAGACACTCCCGAAATTCGCGATGAGATAGATCGGCTCTGTGATGGACTGCTCAGTAATCCGGTGATCGAGGATTATCGGTACGAGATTACACCTGGGTGAAAATTTTCCGTCATCTCGACCAGGCCGGAAATATGGGCTTCGGTCGTTTCGATGAGGAAGGCAGAACTTTTCTGATCGTTCAAAAACCGGATGGTTCGTTTGAGGCCACGGATCAATCAATTACACCTTTTCAACTGCTTACCCCGATTGATTTTCGCTGTATCTATGCAGTGGGTCACAACTATCGTGCACACGCGGAAGAAACCGGTGCGGAAATTTCCAAGCACCCAATGATCTTTATGAAAGCCCCCACTGCGGTTCAGAATCCGGGAGATCCTATTGTGATTCCCCGTTTTCTTCGTAGCGATAAGGTTGATTACGAGGGTGAATTGGGCGTGGTCATTGGTCGGCCATGCAAAAATGTTTTACCCGAGGATGCACTTTCCTATGTGCTTGGCTATGTTGCTGCCAATGATGTGAGTGCCCGGGACTGGCAAAAGGAAAAAGGAGGAGGGCAGTTTTGCCGGGGTAAGAGTTTTGATACCTTTTGTCCGGTCGGTCCATGCCTCGTAACCACGGACGAATTACCCGATCCTTCCAACCTGACCCTGCGAACTTTTGTAAATGAGGAAAAAATGCAGGAATCTTCAACTTCGGATATGATCTTTGATGTTCCCACCCTCATTTCATTTCTGAGCGGCAGCACCACACTACTGCCAGGTACCCTGATTCTTACCGGCACGCCCAGTGGGGTGGGGGAAGCAAGGGATCCGAGGAGATTTCTGGTTCCGGGTGATGAAGTGACGGTGGAAATTGAAAGGATTGGCATATTGACTAACCCGGTGGTGGAGGAAGTTTTTAAGGATGAACCATCCAAGGAGGAAAAAATATCGTGAAGGTAGCAATTATTCAATTTCCGGGATCCAATTGTGATTGGGATGCTCAACACTCAGTGCAGGATGTGATTGGTCTGCCTGCCGGGAGGGTGTGGCATAAAGACCCATTGCCCCAAGGGGTAGAGGCAGTGATCGTACCCGGGGGCTTTTCCTTTGGGGATTACTTGCGTTGTGGTGCGATTGCCCGGTTCTCCCCGATTATGAAAGATCTTCAGCAATTTGCGGATCAGGGAGGGCAGGTTCTTGGTATTTGTAATGGATTTCAGATCTTGTGTGAATCGGGGTTGCTTCCAGGTGCCTTGGTCAGGAATGACTGCATGGAGTTTCGGTGCCTCAATCAACCATTAAAAGTGGAGGATTCAAATGAACGCTTTTGTAAGGACATGCTTGGGGAAAAGCTCTCTCTTCCCATTGCACACGGTGAGGGAAATTACCGGGCTGATGAAGCGGTGATTAAAGAGCTGGAATCAAATCAGCAAATTTTACTGCGGTATTACGAAAATCCCAACGGTTCAATCAATGATATTGCCGGTATTCGAAATCAAGGAGGTAATGTGTACGGAATGATGCCCCATCCTGAACGGGCGGTCGAAGCTCATCATCCCTGCCTTGATGGATTACCAGTATTACAAGCTTTTTTAGCCCCTCTTCTTAATTCTAGCCCCATCAAACTTTCCGCATAAATCATGGAAACTTCCGCTTTAGCCCTTCCTCCCAATCCAGATCCTTGCCTGAATGTTGAAATTACCGAGGACTTAATTTCACAACACGGGTTGTTGCCAGATGAGTACGAACAAATATTGAAAATTCTTGGCCGTACTCCCAACCTTACAGAGCTTGGGATTTTCTCGGTAATGTGGTCCGAGCATTGTGCCTATAAAAACACCAGAAAACTACTGAGGTTATTTCCCACCGAGAAAAAAGATAAGCATGCAATTGGTCAGGTACTGGTTAAAGCAGGAGAGGAAAATGCCGGGGTTATTGATGTTGGCGAGGGTTGGGGAGTAGCCTTTAAAATCGAATCACACAACCATCCAAGTGCAATTGAACCATTTGAGGGAGCAGCAACTGGAGTGGGTGGAATTGTACGCGATATTTTTACCATGGGTGCCCGTCCGGTTTTGCTTACGAATTCCTTGCGTTTTGGCTCCCTTGAATCAAGCCATGTAAAACGATTATTCCGTGGCGTGGTGAGTGGAATATCACATTATGGAAATTGCCTGGGGATTCCCAATATGGGTGGTGATGTATATTTTGATGACTGCTATGAGGGGAATCCCTTGGTCAATGCTTTGTGTGCTGGCATTTTACGGCATGAGGAAATTCAAAAAGGGGCAGCCACTGGAGTTGGCAATCCGGTATATTATGTTGGCCCTGGAACTGGACGTGACGGCTTGGGAGGTGCAAGTTTTGCCTCGCGTGAATTAACTGAGGAAAGTGCAGAGGACAGGCCTGCAGTTCAGAAGGGAGACCCGTTTATGGAAAAACTTCTGCTCGAAGCATGCTTGGAAATGATGTCCATTCCCGGACTGGTGGTCGGTATTCAGGATATGGGGGCCGCTGGCCTTACTTGTTCAACTTGTGAGACTGCTTCCCGTGGAAATTCTGGTATTGAAATTGATTTGGATCTCGTTCCTCAGCGGGAAACAGGAATGAATTCTTATGAAATCATGCTTTCGGAAAGCCAGGAACGCATGTTGGTAATTGTGGCCAAAGGCCGTGAGCGGGAACTCGAGGAAGTGTTCGAGAAATGGGACCTGCACGCTGCCCGGATTGGAGAGGTAAAAGAGGGAGACCGGATGGTGGTCCGCCATAAGGGTGTGGTGGTTGCGGACCTGCCGGCAAAATCTCTCACCGATGAAGCTCCGGTCTATGATCAACCAACAAGCGAGCCTGCTCACTTGGCAATCGCTCGGGAATGGAAAATCGAAACCATTCCCGAGCTTGCCCCGGAGAAGGTAGAGGATGCGTTACTCGGGTTGCTTAGTCATCCAACCATTGCCTCAAAACGGTGGGTGTGGAAACAATATGACCACATGGTCATGTCGGGCTGTACTGTCGAGCCAGGTAGTGATGCGGGGGTGGTCAAGCTAAGCATTGCCGGAATTAACAAGTTCCTTGCCATTGCTAACGATTGTAATAACCGGTTTTGCTACCTTGATCCTTACGCTGGTGCTCAGATTGCATTTGCCGAGTGTATGCGCAACTTGGCGTGTTCAGGCGCCAGAGCCCTTGCGGTTACTGATAATTTAAATTTTGGAAACCCCAACAAGCCGGAAGCCTATCACATGCTCAAAGAATGCGTGAAAGGATTGGCAGACGCATGCAGTTTCTTTGATGTGCCGGTGGTGGGAGGGAATGTAAGCCTTTACAATGAGCATGGCGAGGGAGCGATTGATCCAACACCAGTAGTTTCCATGGTTGGATTAATCGATCAGGCGGAGTGGGTAACCCGCAGCGGGGTCAATGAATCTGAGTTGGATTTAATTTTACTCGGTGGTTTGCCAGACGAACTTGGAGGTAGTTATTATTTGCAGACCAATTTCGGTAAAAAGGAAGGAACTTGCCCAGCTATTAATTTGGATGCTGAAAAAAACCTGCAGGACTTTTTAATTTCACAGATCGAAGCTGGAAATATTCGTGCAGCTCATGATCTATCAGAGGGAGGGCTACTGGTTTGTTTGTCGGAAATGCTCTTTGATTCAACTGAAATTGGAGCCTCCGTATCCTTTAATAATCTTTGCGATTCAGGTCGATTGGATGCACTATTGTTTGGGGAAAGTCAGAGTAGGGTTTTGATCGCGGTTCGTCCTGAAGACAAGGAGGGAGTGATTCAGAAAGCAGCAGATATTGGCTTGCCAGCTGTCTTACTTGGAAAAACAGAAAATTCTGATCAGTTAAAGATCTCTGTGTCAGGAGAGCTTATTTTGAACACAAAAGTTTCCGGCTTGAAGAATGCATGGGAAAGCGCGATTCCTAATCACATGCAAACTGCCTAGCCTTTCTGCCTGCCCTCACTGACCTTATCCCAATGAGTGACGAAATCGGACATCATTGTGGGATCGCCATGATCCGCTTGAAGAAACCACTCTCATATTTTAACGATAAATACGGGAGCCCTTTGTGGGCGTTTAATCAGTTGTTTCTTCTGATGGAAAAACAACATAACCGTGGACAGGACGGTGCCGGTATTGGATCGATGAAGTTAAACATGCCGGTGGGAGAGTCATTCATGTTCCGTGAGCGTAGTACCAGCACGAAAGCTCTTTCCAAAATTTTTGGGGCTCAGCACAAGGCACTTGGTAAAATGATCAAGAATGGTCGAGCTTTTTACGAATTTCCTGACACCATAAAGCAGCATTTTGACTACGGGGGAGAGATTCTCATTGGACATTTGCGCTACGGTACATCTGGGCAGTATGGTTCAAATACCTGCCACCCCTATTTTCGAAAGAGTAACTGGCCAAGCAAGAACCTGATGATTGCCGGGAACTTCAACCTTACCAATGTGGAGGAATTAAACGAAAGGTTGGTTGAACGTGGTCAGCATCCTGTTTTTGATACCGATACCCAGGCAATTTTGGAAGAGTCCGGATATCATCTGGATTCTGCGGTTGATGAATTGGCAAAGGCTGCATCCGCAGAAGGAGTAGTTGGGGAGAAACATACCAATTGGATATCCGAAAAAATTGATCCAGTTGGCATCTTTCGTGATGCTTCCAAAAATTGGGATGGTGGTTATGCTTTAGCTGGTATACTCGGTACGGGAGATTGTTTTGCAATGCGCGATCCCAATGGTATACGCCCGGGATTTTATTTTGAGGATGATGAGGTATTTGCGGTGGCTTCTGAACGGGCACCATTAATGACAGTTTTTGATAAGTCTGTGGATGATATATCTGAAATTCAACCAGGTGGTATTCTCGTTATGCGGCCAAATGGGGAATTAATTGAAGAAAAATTTTGTGAAGGTTCCCCAAAATCATCTGGTTGTTCATTCGAGCGTATTTATTTTTCACGGGGGAATGACCCGGATATTTATGCGGAAAGAAAAATGCTTGGTGCACTGTTGGTGCCACAGGTTGTCGAGTCGGTGGGAAATGATTTTTCCCGCAGTGTCTTTAGTTATGTACCTAATACCGCCGAAAGTGCTTATTATGGATTCATGGAGCAACTCCGCCTGGTTAGGCGTGCGGAAGTAAAGCAGAGATTAATGGATGCCCAAAAGTCTGGTGACCTGACGGATTCATTGATTGATGAGCTGGTTATGGACAATTGGCCCAAGGGGGAAAAAATTGCCAATAAGGATATTAAGCTTCGAACTTTTATAAGCCAGGAATCTGGTCGTGCCCAACTGGTATCACATGTTTATGACATTACCTATGGAGTGGTTCGGGAGAAACATGATGCTTTGGTATGTATTGACGATTCGATTGTTCGGGGAACTACCCTAAAGAAAAGCATTTTGAAAATACTCGGGAGATCCAGACCACGCAAATTAGTGATCGCATCAACCGCACCTCAGATCAGGTACCCTGACTGTTATGGAATTGATATGTCAGAGTTGGGGAAATTTATTGCCTTTCAGGCCGCTGTTTCTCTGATTCAGGATCATGGGTACAAGGGCTTGTTAAAAGATGTCGCAGAACAGTGCCGTGAAGCGTTGAATTCAAAATCTTTAAAACCTGAAAATCATGTAAAGCGGGTTTATGAAAATTTTACAGTCGATCAAATTTCTCAACGAGTAGCTGATTTGGTGGCACCGGAGGCATTGAAAGAAGTCACGAAGGTGGAAATAATTTATCAAAGCGTGGAAAATTTACATGAGGCCTTACCCGATCATCCTGGGGACTGGTACTTCACAGGCGATTATCCAACCCCCGGTGGTTACCGTGTTGCTCACAAGGCATTTTTAAATTTTTACGAAAATAAAAACGGGAGAAGTTATTAAGAGGCGCCGTTCTTTTTGATCGTTTTATTTTCTTAAGGTGCAAAAAAATCTTTGACGTACCCGTGCACTAAAAAGTTATAGTCATCTGCGGATGGATACTAGTTATCAAACCCTTGTACTTAATCGACTATGGCAACCGGTTAATGTGGTGGGGGTAGAGCGGGCATTTGGGTTACTCTCCCTTGACCATGCTCAGGTAATCTATGCGGAGGATGAAAGCTTCAGGGTTTTTAATTCTGTTACATGGTTCGAATTCTGCCGCGATTTGGAGGAACCCAAAGGTGCAAGGATTATTCATACGGTCAGCCAATCCGTGATTGTGCCGAGTGTGCTGCTACTGCGCACCTATGACCGGATTCTACTTCAGGAAATGAAGTTTAACCGACAAAATCTCTTGGAGCGCGATGATTATCGTTGTCAGTATTGCGGTAAAACATTTTCTCCCAAGGAGTTAAATATGGATCATGTTTTACCAAAGGACCGAGGGGGAGGGACTTCCTGGGAAAATGTGGTAACCTCCTGTATACGGTGTAATAGTAGGAAAAGCAATCGGTTGCCCAATGAAGCAGGCATGAGGTTAATCAAGGAACCTAAACGGCCTGCCCGTCGGCCATTCGTGAGTTCACTTTATGGGAAACCAGTTGAAAAAAGCTGGGAGCATTTTTTGCAGGCAAAAAAATAAATAATCTATTCCATTTTTAATTTAGGTACTTTTCGGGTTAGGATTTCCTCACTCGCAAACAAAATTTAAAAGGGGTAAAAGATCGTCGTGCAGGATAATACCACAGTAAAAAGTGATGAAAAAAGGGCAATTGATGCACTTTACCGGATTAGTGCTTTGGCCGGTAAAAATTTTAATCCTCTAAGGGCACTGGAAGGAATTTTAGATGAAGTAATGCAGGTCTTTTCTGCGAATTCCGCATCCATTTCCTTGTTGGATGCTAGTTCGAATACTTTGTTAATTGAAGTGCAAAGAGGGCTTCCTGAAAAAAGCCAGGGTTTTGAATTGCCGCTTGGAATAGGGATTACCGGTTGGGTGGCAGCTCATGGTGAAGCCCTTTTATGCCCTGATGTAACAAAGGAGGAAAAATATTTCCAATTAGATGAGCGGGTAAGAGCTGAAATGGCCGCTCCTCTAACAGAGGGTGGCAGGACTGTGGGTGCATTAAATGTAGATTCCTGCGAAGTAAACGCGTTTAAAGATGAAGATTTGCGATTGCTCGTGCTGATGGCAAAAGAGGCTAGTCGAGTCTTGGAAAATATGTGGATGGTTCAACAACTGCGTAAAAAAGCCGATCAATTGCAGAGCTTGGTTTTGTTGAGTCAGGATATTTCAGGCACTCGTAAATTTGATCAAGTTTTAGAAACGATCTCGAGGGAAGGACTCCTTCTCTTAGGTTGCCGGTTATCGGCCTTCTTTCTTTACGATCAAAAACAGGATATCCTTCAGCTGCAATGCTTGCAGGATGGTAAGGGCATCAGAAACTACAACGAAGAATTAAAGCCTGGGGACAGCTTGCTTGGTAGTGCATTGCGGGGTCACAGGCAGGTCCAGACCAGTGATCTTTTGCGCACCGAAGAGCATCACTTTATTGATTTGATCCGCACAGAAAACTTAACCTCTATGCTGGTTACACCCGTGGTATTTGAAGATGTTCCCATTGGCTTGCTTACTCATTACATAGACCGTCCTCATCGTTTTCATGACGATGAGCAAATGATTGCCCGGGCATTGGCGGATTTGGGTGCAATTGCCATTGAGAATGCGAGGCTATACGGGCGGGTATTTGATTCAGAAGAGAGTATGCGTAAAAGCGAAAGACTTACCACTCTTGGAACATTGGCAGCAGAAATAGCCCATGAAATACGCAATCCTCTGATGGTGGTTCGCTTACTTTTTGACTCCCTCAAGCTTAGCGCGGAAAACGATGATAATACAGCCAAGGACTTAACGGTTATTCGGGAAAAATTAAATCATCTCGAACAAATCGCTGGCCGGATTTTAGAATTTGGAAAAAGTCGTGAGTCATTCCGAAAAGTTACAAGAGTGCAGGAGATTCTTGAGGACGCGGTTCTACTTGTCCGGTTAAAGTTGGAACAATCCCAGGTTAACTTGTGTTGGAATGATCATTTCCAGGATGAGAAAGTTTTTGTTGATAAGGGGCAAATTCAGCAGGTCTTACTCAACCTCATCCTTAATGCCCTGGAGGTGATGCCAAATGGTGGTGAATTGTTCATCGATTCTGAATTTGTAGAGGGATGGGCAAATATTTATGTGCGTGACCAGGGACAGGGAATAACAGAAGAGTTGAGGGAAAAAATATTTGAATCCTTTTTAACCGGTCGAAAGGATGGAACTGGCCTTGGGCTTACCATTTCCAAAAGAATTATGCGTGCACACGATGGTGATTTGGAACTGGTCGAAACTGGATCGGGTGGTACCACTTTTAAAATCAGCCTGCCTCTGTCAGCCTAGTATTGCTGCTCTCAGTAGACTAAGAATTTACACTTCGTGATAGTATTTTCCCTCGTAGAGTGCTTTCCCAATCTTTTCTCGGAGATCCAAAAATGTGCGTGAGGAAGGTACTGAACCCTTTTCTAGGGGTTCGATATTGAACACATCCGTTGCAATTCCTTGTTCAGTTGCAATCCGGGCAAACAGGATACTGAAGCCGGCATCTGCAATATGTTTGGAGATTAGATGAAGTAACCCAATGCGGTCAGCTGCCCGTACTTCTACAATGGTGCGGCCAAGTGAAATATCCCTGTACACATCCACCTGCGGTGGTATGGTTGCCCCGAATTTGTCGGTTGTGGAAAAGGTCTTGGATTTCTCTTTCTTTTTTCGGTGTGTTGTAATTTGCTCGGACGGACAATCCTTACCGGAGAGAAAACTTTCCAGGGTGTCTTCAAAGAAACTACGAATGGTCGAGTCTTCCACGATGCCGCCGTTTTCACCTTCGACATAGAAAACATCAATAGCTAAGCCGTCATTCCTGGTAATTGCCCGGGCACCAAGGATATTAAGTCCGGTCACGGCGAGGGCTCCAGTAATTTTCTCAAATAATCCAGTTTGGTCAGTGATCACCACATCCACCACAGTCATGGTTCGTCTGAGGTCATTTCTCCAACTTACCACCGGGCGGGTTGCGGATCTGCCAAGACTTGAATATTGTTGAACCATGTCGATATGTAGGGCAGCTTCTTCCCGTCCTGTATGTGAAAAATAACGAACAGGCACTTGGTCGAGATGTTCCAGGATTGATTCCCTCGGGACGCCGCTGACCTCAAGATCCTTGAAAGATTCCCTTAATTCATTTGGGTCTTTTCGGGCACGCTTTCCTTCCAATACCTTCATTGTATTGGTAAATAATTGAGTGTGTAGTTCCTCCTTGTGGGAGTTCCAGAGATCAGCGGCTGTACCGTTTGCATCACAGTAAGTATGAACATAGAGAAACCGGAGTCGTTGCTCTCCTTCCGAAAAGGAGGCAAAAGAATCAATTACTTCGGGATCATCTAGGTCAAACTTGTTGGCGAACCTTACCATTTCCAAATGGTTCAGAACCACAAAGAGCACGCGGTCATGCATTTCCTCTGAGATTCCAAGTCTTTGCATTAATGTTTTCCCAAGTTCAACGCCACGTTCACAATGGCCCTTTGGTCCTCGGTCTTTTCCCAGATCATGAATAAAAAGAATTAAGTAGAGCAAGCCAGGAACCTCGTTTTTCCGCAATGCTTCGAGGTAATGTTCCGAGCCAGGCCGTTTGCCCTGAAATACTTGGTCCAAAATTTCGATGCACCGCAAAACATGAACATCTGCAGTGAATCGATGATAAAGGTCGTGCTGTACTTTACAGGTTAAACGGCCAAACTCAGGAATAAACCTTCCGAGAACACCAAGATCATGCATTTCCATGAGCGTGGGGGCAACATTTCCAACCTCCTGAAGAATTGATCGGAAAGTTACATTTGCAGAGGAAGAATTAATCAACGAGGCATCAATTAGTGATAAGCGATTTCGTATCAAAGAGCGAAGACTCGGAGAGAAAGGCACAGAAAGTCGTTGAGAATGCCTGAATAGTCTGAGTATACGTTCTGGATCCTCATCAAATATCTTCCGGTTGTCGGTGTGTAGTTCCCCATTTTGCAGATCGAACCCATCAACCTTTTCAGAGGGTGATGCACGGTAAGCATTGAGTACGGAGCGAAAACTAATTGATCCGGTGTTTCCGCTAGTTGAGCGGAGAAGACGCTGTTCTAGGAGATTGGAAAGTTGGTGAATGGTATTATACCGGGAATAGAAATCACCCATAAATTTTTCTACGCGGGGAAATATATCCTCATCCTTGTAACCAAGACCAAGGGCAACCTCCGGTTGTTTTTCCAGATGTAAAACATCGACGGGTCGCTTACTTCTAAAATGTAATTCGTTGCGAACACGCAGTAAAAAGGAGTATGCTTCCTGAAATGACTTTGCTTCATGTTCGTTCAGATACCTTCTTTTAATTAAGGAAGCGATAGGATCATCGTCTTCAAACTTTACTTTTGTCATCCACAAAACGCCTTGATAGTCTCGTAATCCACCTACTCCATTTTTTAGGTCAGGTGCCTGAAGGAATACGGTGTTTCCTTTTTCAAGTCTTCTAGCCTGTTGGTGTTCGTGTAATTCGGATAGGTAGTCGCCAGGTTTTCTCTTTCTGCAGTGTTTTAAGAACTTGGTAATAAATTTTTGGGCAACTTTCCGGTCCCCGCAGATATAGCGTGCATCAAGCATGGAGTTCTTGTTCCTGATATCACGCTGTGCCTCAATCAATGCTTCTTTCACCTCCCTCGATGCATGACCCACTTTCATCCCGGTATCCCAGAGTGGATATAGGATTTCTTTTGTCATGGTTTCTTTCAGTAGATCCAAAGATTTCCCCATTGAACTTCGGGGATAGAGAAACATGAGGTCAATGTCGCTATGTGGGTTAAGTTCGCCACGGCCATACCCTCCGGTTGCAAGCACACACATTGGCTTAATTCTAACCAGGCTTTCCTCTGCAACACGCAGAGCATAGGAAAAGAGATTTTGAATTAATACATCAATAATGATGGACCTGGCACGGGTTAAGCGAAGGCCAGAATCTCCTTTGAGGTGATATCGCTGGAGCATTTCTTTTTCCAGGCGGACAAATTCTTTGATATCTTGTAACCGGGCGGTATCACTTTGCCCCGAATGAAAAACTAGGCGCTTTTCAGCGTGCTGTCGGGTTCTGCGAAATAAAGGATCGTCTTCCATCTCTTACAAATTCTGCATTAGGAGATTACGAAATTAGGAGCGAGCTTAATCCTTTCGGATTGCTCAATTCTCTTAGGTTTGCCATAAAAGGAGAGCTTCTATGCGTCTTTTAGGTAAAATTTTCATCTACTTTAGTTTGGCATCATTTGTCGCCGGCGAAC
>JAYQBI010000011.1:0-18067 GCA_038137235.1 Opitutales bacterium
ATGGCGCGAACAAGCCCCGGGAGAAGACTGGGTGCCCGGGGAGAGGATTCGCTGCCTTCTGGTTTAACTGGAACCACAGGGAAGGGGACCTGAACTCATTCTTAGCCGTTCGAGTCTTAACTTCGTGCGTAAATTATTTGAAATGGAGGTTTCCGAAATTTCTGATGGAACCGTCACCCTGGCTTCGATGGCTCGGGAACCAGGATATCGAACCAAGGTGTGTGTAAAAAGTACTGATCCAAAGGTTGACCCTGTCGGTGCCTGTGTTGGCGCTCGGGGCGGTCGTGTAAAAAGTATCGTCCGGGAAATGAATGGTGAGAAAGTTGATATTATTCGATGGTTTGAAGATCCAATCGAGCAACTTGTAGAAGCACTAAAACCTGCCGTACCTCAGAATGTGAACCTAGACAGGGATAAACGCAGAATGTACTTCGAGGTAAAGGAGGACGACCTGTCAGTTGCAATTGGGCGTAAAGGTATCAATGCTAGATTAACTTCTAGATTACTGGGATGGAAACTCGACATCGGTAAAGTGGTCGTTAAGGAAGTTGGTTTTGATGAACGCAAAACTAAAGCTGCTGAGGGCTTGACTTCTGTGGGTATTGAATTCGAAGTGGCTGATCGTTTGGTCGCCTTTGGTCTTGTAAGTCCTGAAGCGTTTGAGGGAGTCACCCAGACCGATCTGGTGGGGTTGGGATTTGAGGAGCACATCGCACAAGACATCCTTTCCAAGGTTGCATCAAATGTGCCTGCTTCTGAGGATATTGAATAACCTACTTGCCAGGTTGAAACTAATTAAACTTCTTTTGTAATGAGCGTAAGAATCCACGCAATCGCCAAACAGACCAGTAAAACAAGCAAAGAGGTCATCGCCATTTTGGCGGAGCGAGGATATGAAGTTAAAAGTGCTTCCTCCACCATCGATAACATTACCGCACAATCTTTAATTGAGGAATTCCAAGATTCAGAGAGCTTAAATTCTAGTTCTGACTCACCTTCGGTAAGTGTTGACAATGTTGAGCATGAAGAACCTTCTTCCGGTAGTGAATCGATCCCTTTTGTAAAATCGAAAGAGGATTTAGACAGGGAGCGGTTGGATAGGGAGATTGCCGAAAAAAAGAAATCTGAAGAAAGTAATCAATCCTCCGAACTACCATCCACTGAAGTAACTCATGAGGAAATAGCAGAGCAAGTACCGGAAACATCTACTGCTGGAAATGCCCCTGTGTTACCTCCTCCGCCGGTTAAATCAGCAGGTGTGCCGCCTCCGCTTCCCGCCAAATCTTCACCTTCATCTCAAGATAAAAAAGAGGAGTCAAGTGGTTCGGTTGAGGGGAATTTAATCATTGTAAAGCCCCCGATTGTTGTACGCGATTTTGCCGGATTAATTGGTTTGAAACCATTTCAATTAATTTCCGAGCTCATGGAAATGGGAATTTTCGCATCGATGAACCAAACCATTGATGAGGAAGTTGCCAGTAAAGTATCCAAGGCCAAGGGCTTTGAATTGGAGATTCGACATCGAGGAGAAAAGGCTGAACCACCTACTCAAAAAACAAAGCAAAAAGTCGATGAGAACGATGAAAAGTTTCTTGAGACTAGACCGCCTGTTGTTTGTATTTTAGGTCATGTCGATCATGGGAAAACAACCCTGCTTGATACCCTTCGTAAATCTAATGTAGTTGATGGTGAAGCAGGAGGGATCACCCAGCATGTCGCTGCTTATCAAGTTAGTAGAAATGACCGTAAAGTTACCTTCTTGGATACGCCTGGTCACGCAGCATTTTCAAAAATTCGCGAACGGGGTGCCAGTCTAACTGATGTTTCTGTTTTAGTGGTTGCTGCAGACGACGGATTTATGCCTCAAACTGATGAGGCACTAAAATTTGTACAGCGTTCTCAATCATCACTGCTCGTGGCCATCAATAAAATTGATGTCAAGGGAGCAGATATCGACAAAGTTAAGACACAAATGCAGGAGCGTTCAATTGCTGCGGAGGATTGGGGAGGTGAAATCATCACGGTGCCTGTATCGGCTCTCAATGGTGATAATATCGATGAATTGTTAGATATGATTCTCTTACAGGCAGATGTAATGGAGTTAAAAGCCAATCCAAAGGCCAATCTTGAAGCAATTGTTGTTGAAGCTAGAGTTGAGGTCGGTCGTGGACCTACTGCCACGCTCATCGTTCAAAAGGGAACATTAAAAGTAGGAGATTCTTTTGTATGCGGTAAGGTATACTGCAAAGTAAAGGCGATGATCGATGATAAGGGAAATCAGTTGAAATCTGCTCCTCCATCCACTCCAGTAAATGTTTTGGGATGGTCAGGAGTTCCTGATTCCGGATCTATTTGCCGCGGTTGTAAGAATGAGAGGGAGGCCCGAAGAAATGCGGAAGAAGCCGAAGATCTTGAAAAGAAATTAAACGCAGTTCCTGAGGATACTCAATTGGTGGAGGATGAAAGTGAGGATGAATCAGGGTCTGCTGCCGTTGATGCTCTGTTTGCAGCAATCAGTAAAAGTAAATCAACCATTTATCGCTTGATTCTAAAGGCAGATGTACGGGGATCTGTTGAGGCATTGAGAGATTCATTAGAATTAATCAATAGTGACAAGATCGGTCTAGAGGTTCTCCAATCTGAGGTCGGTCAGATCACTAAAAATGATGTAAAAATGGCTCAAACCTCCCAGGCTGACATTATTGGATTTAATGTTAAGATGGAAAATGGGGTCATGGGAGAAGCCAAGCATCTGGGGGTGAGGGTCTTTCAGAATAGTATCATTTATGAGATCATCGATCTGGTTAAGGACAATATGGCCGACCTTTTGGAACCAGAACTTGTTGAGAAAAAGAGTGGCAGGGCTGAAGTGAGACAAGTATTTAAGGTTAGTAAGGGGAGAACAGTTGCTGGCTGTATGGTCATGGAAGGCAATATTACTAGAAACAAGGGAGCACGACTTGTTCGTGGCGGGGAAGTTATTGCCGAAGGAAAAATCGATACACTGCGTCGGTTTAAAGACGATGTAACCGATGTAAAAGCAGGCTTTGAATGTGGTATGCGACTTGATTCTTTCGATAAATATGAAGAAGGTGACGTGATAGAAACCTTCGAAGTCGAAAAAATTCGCCCGTCACTTTAAACCAACACCTCTTTCCAATGAGCTTGCGTCTGGCAAGGGTTAATGAACTGATCAAGCGGGAAATAGGGAGTTATTTATCAACAAGGTACGGCTCTGAAACTGTTAGGTGGACAATAACCTCGGTTGATGTGGCTGCAGATTTGCGCAATGCAACCGTCGCCTATTCCGTTGTAGGTGATGAGCTTTGTGCCCGCGAAGCTCAACAATTTTTTCGCAGGCATGCCAGCGAAATTAGAGGAGTTGTCAGTAAACATATTGTCTTAAAGTATTCCCCAAAATTACAATTTATCAGGGATCATGGGATTGAACGAGGCAATAGAGTAATGGAGATTCTTGACCACTTAGATGATGGGTCTAATGTGCCTGAACCTACTTCTGATTAAGGTTTAAAAACCCTGTCTCATGGTGCCAGCATGTGACATGTTGTGGAGTCATTCTGGCACAAATATTTACTTCGATATATTATTTGATTCACCTTTTATTCTGTAAGCACTTGTTATTCAGTGTTATAAAAAATTAAACAAAGTGGGCACGGAAGGTGCAATAAGTATTTCGTGAGTAAGATATTAGGAATTGATTTAGGTACAAGTAATTCATGCATGGCCGTTATGGAAGCGGGCGAGCCAAAGGTGATCCCTAATTCTGAGGGAAACCGGACAACCCCTTCTATCGTAGCTTTTTCCAAAACGGGAGAACGTATTGTTGGACAAGCTGCAAAACGCCAAGCGGTAACCAATCCACAGAACACAATTTTCTCTGCGAAGAGATTGATTGGTCGTAAATTCGATGAAATCAAGAACGAGGTTGATACGCTTCCTTTTAAGGTTGTTGAAGGAAAAAATGGTGCTGCAGTGATTGAGTGTGAAATTGATGGTAAGTCAGAAACATTCATGCCAGAACAAATTTCTTCAATGGTTTTGGGCAAGCTCAAGGCTGATGCTGAGGCTTATCTTGGTGAACCAGTCACTCAGGCAGTGATTACTGTGCCTGCATATTTTAATGATGACCAGCGCAGGGCGACCAAAGATGCTGGTGCCATTGCTGGTCTTGAAGTACTTCGAATAATTAACGAGCCAACCGCAGCCTCTTTGGCATACGGTTTAGATAAGAAGGGTGAAGAAACAATTGCCGTTTATGATTTGGGTGGGGGTACTTTTGATATTAGTGTACTCGAAATTGCCGATGGTGTTTTCGAAGTTAAAGCAACCAATGGTGATACCCAATTAGGTGGAGATAACTGGGACGATAAAATCATTAAGTGGTTGGTTGATGACTTTAAAAATGAACAGGGCATTGATCTATCCGGTGATCCTATGGCTATGCAGCGTTTGAAAGAAGAATCAGAGAAAGCTAAAATGGCTCTTTCTTCATCCCAGTCTACTGATATCAACCTTCCCTTCATCACCGCAGATTCTTCCGGTCCTAAGCATTTGAATGTTACGCTCTCCCGTTCCAAACTTGAGCAAATATGTGACGATCTCTATGAGCGTACGAAGAAGCCTTTCGAAGCGTGTCTAAAAGATTCTGGTCTTAGTATTGGAGAAGTTGGTAACCTGGTTCTTGTTGGCGGAATGACCCGCAGTCCTAGGGGTGTTGAGATGGCAACAGAAGTGGGTGGTAAGGATCCAAACCAAGGTGTTAATCCAGATGAGGTTGTGGCAATTGGTGCTGCAATCCAAGGTGCTGTCCTTCAAGGGGACGTAAATGATGTTTTACTGCTTGATGTAACACCATTGACACTTGGTATTGAGACAGCCGGTGGGGTATCCACTCCCATGATTGAGCGTAATACTACGATTCCTACAAAAAAATCCCAGGTTTTTTCCACTGCAGCCGACAATCAGCCGGCGGTTGATATTGTTGTTCTGCAAGGTGAGCGTGCAATGTCACATGATAACAAAACCCTTGGAACTTTTAAATTAGACGGGATCCGTCCCGCACCACGCGGTACTCCACAGATTGAAGTTACCTTTGATATCGATGCGAATGGCATACTTAATGTTACAGCTAAAGACAAAGATACTGGCAAAGATCAGAAAATCACAATTTCTGGTTCATCAAGTATGGACGAAGAAGAAGTTGAGCGACTGAAGAAAGAAGCTGAAAAATTTGCAGACCAAGACAAGGAGAAGAAGGAATCTGTACAAGTTCGAAACGAGTTAGATTCCCTTGTTTACCAGTGTGAAAAACAAATTACAGATCTTGGTGATAAGGCACCTGATGATTTGAAAAATAAAATAGATGGTATGCTGTCTGATGCCAAAAAAGTTTTGGATGATCAGTCCTCCTCACCGGCAGCACTCAAAGATGCAAAACAAAAGCTGGAAAAAGGATTTGAAGAGATTGCAAAACAGGCGGCACAAGCAGGAGCTGGATCCACTGACCCTGCAGCTGCAGCTCAGGCACAATCCGGCGATAGCAAAAAATCAAAGGAGGACGACATTGTTGACGCTGATTTTGAAGTAGTCGATGACGACAATGAAGACAAAGAAAAATCCTGATTTGAAAACTTACGAATTTTTGAAATCGAGTGATGAATACTCGGTTTCCAATTGAATCCAATCAACCCAAATAACATAGGAATATGAGCAAACCAAAAATCACTCCACTGGGAGATCGCGTTCTCGTCAAGCAAGTCGATGAAGACGAGCAAGTCAAGGGCGGGATTATCATCCCGGATTCAGCCAAGGAAAAGCCGCAGGAAGCGGAAGTTGTAGCCCTGGGAACAGGGAAAAAAGACGACGCTGGCAACGATGTTCCCTTTCAAGTTAAGAAGGGTGACAAAGTATTAATCAGCAAGTACGGCGGAACCGATGTAAAAGTCGATGATGTCGAATACAAAATCCTTCGCGAGGAAGATATCCTCGGGATAGTAGGTTGAATTCATCAATAAATCGTAAACTTCCAAACTAAGAAGTAAAATGGCTAAACAAATTCTATTCGACGAAGCCGCCCGTAAGAAAGTTCTTAAAGGCGTGTCGACACTTGCTGAAGCAGTCAGCGTAACGCTCGGACCAAAGGGTCGTAATGTATTGATCGATAAGAAGTTCGGTTCTCCAACAGTTACCAAGGATGGTGTTACTGTTGCCAAAGAAATTGAACTTGAAGATCCTTATGAAAATATGGGAGCACAGATGGTGCGTGAGGTAGCATCTAAGACTTCCGATGCAGCAGGTGATGGCACCACCACCGCTACCGTACTTGCACATGCTGTATACCGTGAAGGTTTAAAGAATGTCGCTGCAGGCGCGAATCCTGTGTACTTAAAACGTGGTATTGACAAGGCCGTTGAAGCTGGAGTTGCTAAACTGTTACGCGACAGCAAAAAAGTATCCGATCGTGAAGAAGTTCGTCAGGTTGCCACCGTATCTGCAAACTGGGATGGCGAAATTGGTGAAATTATCGCTGATGCGATGGACAAAGTTGGCAAGGACGGAACCATCACGGTGGAAGAAGCAAAAAGCATTGAGACCACACTTGATGTGGTTGAAGGTATGCAATTCGATAAAGGCTACCTCAGCCCATACTTCTGCACTAACAACGAAACAATGGAAGCCGCACTAGAGGACTGCTATATTCTTATTCATGAGAAAAAAATAAGTGCCTTGAATGATCTTCTTCCTTTGTTGCAATTGGTTTCCAAGCAAGGCAAACCTTTGCTTATCATTGCTGAAGATATCGAAGGTGAAGCTTTAGCTGCTTTGGTTGTTAATAAATTACGTGGTACTCTAAATGCTTGTGCCGTAAAGGCTCCAGGATTTGGTGATCGCCGCAAAGAAATGCTTCGCGATATTGCAATCCTCACAGGTGGACGTTGTCTTACTGAAGACCTAGGTATCAAGTTGGAAAATGTTCAGCTTGCTGATTTGGGCCAGGCAAAACGCGTATCCGTGGACAAAGAAAATACTGTCATCGTTGAAGGAGCTGGCAAGGCTTCCGACATTCAAGGCCGGGTAAAACAAATTCGGCGCCAAATCGAAGAAACAACTTCTGACTACGATCGCGAAAAATTGCAAGAGCGCCTCGCAAAGTTAGCTGGCGGTGTTGCGGTGATCAATGTAGGTGCTGCGACTGAGCCTGAAATGAAAGAAAAGAAGGCCCGTGTTGAAGATGCATTACATGCTACCCGTGCAGCGGTGGAAGAGGGTATTCTTCCTGGCGGTGGAGTTGCTTTGTTACGTGCAGCCAATGCAATTGAAAAAGCTGCTGATGCCCTTGAAGGCGACGAGCAAATCGGTGCTGGCATTGTTCGCCGTGCGATCGAAGCTCCACTTCGTAAGCTTTGCGACAACGCTGGTGTAGAAGGTTCATTGGTTGTTCAACAAGTGCTCAAGTCCAAAAGTAGCATGGGATACAATGTTGCAACTGATACTCATGAAGACTTGATCAAGGCTGGTGTAGTTGATCCAACTAAGGTTACTCGTACTGCATTGCAAAATGCGGGTTCTGTATCCGGTCTTCTTCTGACCACCGATTGCATGATCACCGACATTCCTGAGAAGGAGGCACCAGCTCCTGCAGGACATGGACATGATCATGGCATGATGTAAGATTTAAATCTTACTGTAATTTTGAAAAGGCGTTCCTCTTGGGGGACGCCTTTTCTTTTTTTAAATCGTACGGGTTGCCAGTGTGAAATTTACAAAAAGTTGAGCAAAGAGATCAGGCGGACAATTTAGAAAGCACAACCTGAGCCTGGCTGGCATAACGCTCGGATTGCTCATCTGCATGGTAGGATGAACGTACCAGGGGACCAGATTCAACCACCTCAATGCCCATTTTGTGTGCCTCAAGTTTCCAGGAAGCAAATTCATCGGGGTGGACCCAGCGGTCAATTGGAGCGTATTCTTCGCTGGGTTGAAGGTATTGACCAAGGGTCAGTACATTCAGTCCAATTCCAGCCAAGTCGCTAAGCGCTTGCCTGATCTCATCTTCTTTTTCGCCAAGTCCAAGCATGATACCAGATTTGATGGGGAAGTTTCTTTTTTTTGCATGAGCAAGAACATCTAAACTTCTTTGGTAATGAGCTGATTTTCGGATTGGCTTCTGCAAGCGTTCGACTGTTTCTAAGTTATGGTTGAAAATGTTGGGCTTTGCATCCAATACAATGTTTAAGTTATCAAAGTTGCCTTTGAAATCAGGAACCAAGACCTCAATTGCTGTGTTTGGATTTCGGTGACGAACAGCTCGTATGGTGGCTGCCCAGACTTTGGCACCACCATCTGGTAGATCGTCACGTGCAACCGAGGTAAGTACACAATGCCTTAAGCCCATTTTAGCCACAGCATCGGCAACCCTTGGGGGTTCGGCAAGGTCAAGCTCGGTAGGTTTACCAGTTTGAACAGCACAGAAAGAGCATGCCCGAGTGCAAATATTACCTAGAATCATTAGGGTAGCAGTGCCTCGCGACCAGCATTCACCCATATTGGGACATTGTGCACTCTGGCAAACTGTGTGCAGTTGATTATCGTCGACCAAGCCTCTTACCTTTCCGTATTCTGGACCCGAAGGAAGTTTTGCCCGTAACCATTCAGGTTTTTTAAGTCTGGATCTTTCTTTTTTCATTGAGGTGATGAAATCGAATCAGGACCTGATGAGCCTATAGTGCGTTCGTAGTTTGTTCCATCATTACTTCTTTGATACACAGAAAACCCGTGTTTCTTTAAATGATCCGGAGTCAATTTCTTTGCCTCCATCTTATCCCCATGTTTGAGCACAAGATTGCTGGGTTGAACGACCCGCTCAATTCTTTCGTTGGTTACTGGGTGCTGAGTTAAAGGTGAGGAGTCTAATGATTGCTCTACCTCGATGAACTCATCAGGATTTTTACCATTGAGAACTCGATAAAGAAAAATTGGCATGAAATGTCAATTAGGCAGTCTTCTTTTTCCTCGGAGGAAATTCAAATCCTATTGATCCATTAGGTTTGAGTATCAGATTTGCTTCAAAACGACGTTTTGTTTTACGAGAAATGAAACCCTTTATCAGGCTTGTTTTTTTATTGTTTACCAAGTTTTTCAACTCATCTACAGGGATTTCTTTATCAAGAATTTTCCGGGTAATTCTAAAATTACAGTCCTTGTCAGACACTCTTTTATTATTTGAGCAAATGTAGGACAGATCAGTTTGATGAATTTTACCGTCGCATTGCGGGCAATCTGTGATCAAAGGAGCGGTCTGAATCATTTCCTTTTCCACGGATTCTTCATCTTCATTTCGATTATTATCAAACAGAAAAGTAATTTTATACTCATCATCCATTTGTAACATCGCAGAGAACCTTTTGCCTGTTTTTGAAATAAAATCATCGAGTGGGCCGACCCGTTTATCTCTCAGTAAAATTCCCACTTCATCAACAGTTAGTCTTCTTCCAGCAATATTTTTGGATATTTTAAAATCACCGGATTCAACCTGATAATTGTTCAAACCTTCATAGATTGGCTGGTTATCAACGGGAGAACGCAAATCAGTTTCTCTGAGTGAAGCCTGGGCATCATCAAATCCAGTTGTTTTCTCGACGAAATCTTTGGTCATGCTCGAAATTTCGTTCATGAAGGAATCCCTGGAAAATTTTCCTTCCTCAATCATCCTTAGCTTTTGCTCCCACTCGCCAGTCATAGCTGGGCTTGTCAGGATTTCAACTCCAGCAGCTTGGAGGAATTGCATCAGGTCTTCTGCTTTGAGAGATGGCCTCAGTTCAGTAGCTTCCCGGCTGATGTATTTTTCTTTGATCAAGTGTTCGATGGTGGCTGCTCTGGTGGCAGGGGTACCAAGTCCCTTGTCTTTGAGGGCATCAGCAAGATCATCGTCGTCGACTAGCTTACCGGCACCTTCCATTGCCGATAGTAATGTTGCCTCAGTGAAGCGGGGCGGGGGATTGGTTAGATCCTCAATTAATTCACAATCTAGAAATTTTGACTGATTTTGATCGGCGGAGGACATCGCGGGTAAAGTGTCCTGCCCATTTTGCTCTTTCCCATATATGGAAAGCCAGGAAGGTTCAACCAGTACTC
The DNA here is from genome assembly GCA_038137235.1 of Opitutales bacterium. Classification (GTDB taxonomy): domain Bacteria; phylum Verrucomicrobiota; class Verrucomicrobiia; order Opitutales; family Seribacteraceae; genus Chordibacter. The sequence goes on from JAYQBI010000011.1 coordinate 10,156, forward strand.
GACCTTCAGTCTTAAATTGATGTTGATTGACCAGAGTGATGCGGGTGGTTACATCCCACTCTGCAGGTGGGTAAAATACAGCGACAAAACGCTTCAGTACGAGGTTATAAATCTTGAGTTCATTCGCATCCAAACCCTTTGGTGGTGTATTGGTAGGAATGATGGCAAAGTGATCACTAATCTGCTTATTATTGAAGACTTTTTTGTCTGTAGGATTAACCCAGTTCGATTGAAGCACTTTCTGTGCAAACGGAGCAAGGTCTCCTGTTATTCCTTGTAGTAATTGCGTGCAAGTACTCGGATAATCTTCTGGCAAAGCTTTTGAATCAGTTCGAGGATAGGTGATTACCTTGTGTTTTTCATACAAGGCTTGAGCAATTTGTAAGGTCCGACTTGCAGGTAGACTGTGTAAGCGGTTGGCTTCCCTTTGGAGAGTGGTTAGATCGTATAATCTGCCCGAGCTTTGTTTTGATCTTTTTTGGCTTTCTTCGACTGAGCAGAAGTCAGCTTCTTCTACCTGATCATGAATGGATGTTGCATTTTCTGCGTCCCAGATTCTGTCAACTCGATCACGATCGTTTGAATCGTCTTTTTTAAAATCGGGCTTTTGATAAATCCCCTGGTAGATACCATTTGAGATCTCAAAGTTCGCCCGTATTGAATAATAGGTTTTCGGTTTAAAATCTCGAATTTCCAATTCTCTTTCCACAACCATTGAAAGGGTGGGTGTCTGTACCCTTCCTACGGTGGATACTTGACGGCTACTCGCTTTGTTTCTCTTGATTGTGACTGCACGCGTGCCATTTATACCAATCAGCCAGTCAGATTCAGAACGACAACGTGCTGCATCCTGTAGAGGTTGCATCGAAGCACCCTCTCGTAAACTTCCAAATGCTTCCTTGATTGCCCGTTCGGTCATGGATAAAAGCCACAGTCTCTTAACGGGTAGTTTAGATCCTGCAAGCTCATGAATGTAAGTGAAAATTAACTCACCTTCTCGCCCCGCATCGCAGGCATTGATAACGCATTCCACATCTTTTCTCTTGAGTTGCTTTTTTAAGCTCTGAAATTTTTTCTTAGCAGTAACCACTGGCTTAAGCTCAAACTTTTCCGGGATTATGGGAAGATTTGCAATTTTCCACCCCTTTAATTTTTTATCGAAATCATCTGGCATGTACAATTCAACTAAATGCCCGATCGCACTGTCTATAACCCACTCGTCGTTTTCATAATGATCGTCTTTTTTGGGTACGCGGCCCAGGACTCTTGCTAAGTCCCGTGCAACGCTTGGTTTCTCTGCGATAACAAGTTTTTTCATAAGCCGTTCATTGATGAACTTGATGGTGAAAGTATAAATCGTTTAGGAGGGGAGAAATCGGGGTAGGATTTCATCCATGTTTTTTAATAGGTGAGAGATCGATGCCTCGTTTTCATTTCCCATATTAGATATCCGGAAGGTTTTCCCCTTTATTTTTCCGTATCCTCCATCAATTGCTAATTTTTTCTCTTCGCGGAGGGCTTTGACAAACCCTGATACATCCATGTTGAGGTTATTTCTGACACAGGTTAGGGACTTTGATGAGTATGCTTTTTCAGGGAGCAACTCAAAGCCCTTATCTGCCACCCAATCATGAACCATACCGTTGAGGAGTGCGTGTCTTTGATGACGTTTTTCTACTCCTTCTTCAAAAATTTTATCCAATGTATACTTGAGCCCATGGATTTGAGGAATCGCAGGGGTGCTAGGAGTCATGCCTTTCTCATGATTTTTAAGAAACTCTATAAAATCAAAATAGTAGCCACGGCCATCAATACTTTCAGCCCTTTTAAACGCACGCTCCGATACCGAAAGCAGAGCTAAGCCAGGAGGTAAGGCTAATGCTTTTTGTGAACCAGTTAAGATGACATCGATCCCCCACTCATCTTTGGGAATTGAAACAACGGAAAAGGAACTTACGGTGTCGATAACTGATAGAACATCAGGAAATTTTGCTAAAACTTTCATGATGTCTTCCAAGGGATTCATCATGCCACATGAAGTTTCGTTATGGACTAGAGTGACTAAATCGAAGTCTCCGGATGCCAATTTTTGCTCAAGTGCTTCAGGGGAAATGTGCTTTCCCCATTCCACTTCCAATCCCTCTGCCTCCCGTCCACATCGACGAGAAACATCAAGCCATTTATCAGAAAACGCACCACACATACAGCAAAGAACTTTTTTCGCACAAAGATTGCGAATTGCACCCTCCATAACCCCCCATGCACTGGATGTTGATAAAAATACAGGATCTTTAGTTTGAAATAATTCCTGCAATTGAGGTTGGCACGATTGATAAAGGTCAACAAAGTCGGGACTTCTATGCCCCATCACTTTCGTGGACATGGCATGGTACGCTTCCGGAGATACATCAACCGGACCTGGGATATGAAGTTTATAATCGATCATGATGAATTGGAGATTCCTGAAATAACAATTTGATGTGATAAGTTTTTTTCTTCAACCAGAACAAGTTTGGGTTCCCAAACAGATGCTTCCTCCGGGTTTAAAGAAACAAAAGTAATAATAACTAGGAGATCGCCCACTTTTCCTTTATGGGCAGCCGCACCATTAAGAGCAATTTCTCCAGATCCGCGGGGTGCTGGTATGCAGTAAGTTTCGAACCTTTCGCCATTTGTGATATTGCCCACAAGTATTTTTTCATGATGTAAGAAACCCGCAGCATCGAGCAAGTCCTGATCAATTGACAGACTGCCAGAATAATCGGGGTGAACTCCAGTTACTGTAGCCCGATGTATTTTTGATTTTAATAATGTTACTTGCATGCAGGAAAATATTCCAAGAGATCTATCAAATAGTTGTTCCTGCAAAAGTCAATTGAGCAAAGAACTCATAAGCATTGAATCGTATTGATCATTGGTAAATGAGGATGCATTGTTAGCGTCTTTAATGGATGATTCTATCCCAAATCTTGCCAAAAGAAAGTGGAGTGACTTTGAAAGCTTCGTAGAGGGTGTCCTATATGACAGAGACCTTTCCATATCCGCACGAGTTTTTGGTTTGTTTCTTCATCCATTTTCTTACCTTTTCTGGATTATCGTCCGAGTCAGGCTTTTTTTATACAATCATGGGTGGTTTCTCAAAAAGATTGAGCTCGATGGACTAGTAATTGTGGTGGGAAACCTTACCATGGGCGGCACTGGTAAAACTCCGGTTGTGGAGAGATTGGCCAAGGAATTACAGGCCAAGGGAAAAAAAGTTGCTGTTCTAAGTCGTGGCTACAAGAGCAAGGATGAAAATCTTCCCGCAGGGAGAAAGGAAAATGATGTTGTTCCACCCAAAGTTGTTAGCGATGGGAAACGCGTTTTGCTGAAATCTGATGAAGCGGGAGATGAACCTTTCATGTTGGCTCATAACCTTCCAGGTGTAGTGGTAATAATTGATAAGGACAGAGTAAAGTCAGGAAGGTATGCCATTGAAAACTTCGGAACAGAGGTACTGATTTTAGACGATGGTTTTCAATATCTGCCGATAAAAGCTGATATGAATTTATTGCTGGTTGATCAGATGAATCCTTTTGGGAACCATAAACTTTTACCTCGTGGAATTTTAAGGGAACCGGTGAGACATCTTTCAAGAGCTACCTATGTATTGGTAACTAAGTCGGAAATCGAACCCGAGTTAGAGCTTTTGGAAACAATTAGAAAGTACAATCGTAATGCGGAGATCATTCGTTGTGCTCACAAACCCAAAGTGTTCTGTGAAGTTAACGGAACAAAAAATGAACCATTGAATTATTTGCACGAAAAATATGTTGGGGTATTTTGCGGGATAGCATCGCCTCGTGGTTTTGAACAATTAATCCACCGTATGGCTGGCGAACTAAGGTATAAGAAGAGGTACTTGGATCATCATCCTTACCACAATGATGAATTGGACAAAATGTTTCAGCGTGCTAAGAATGCGGGAGCTGAGGTTATGGTAACCACCGAAAAGGATGCCGTTCGGATACCAGCAGATTTTCAGCCGATCATTCCTCTTTTTTATTTGCGTATGGAAATCGAAATTGTGGAAGGGTTTGATGATTTCGAGGATGCGGTTTCAACAATTTGTTCATTACCAAGCAAAAGAAAAGTCAGGGGACACAGGCCCTCATCTATCTTAGTTTGAGTAGTTTCTCGTTGTCTCCACGAGGGATTCCATACATTCAATTTTTGCTCCTGGTCGAATCCCATGTCCCAAGTTAAGAATGTGGGCGGGATCTCCATTCATTTGTTCAAGTAAATCCTTTGTTTTTTTCGACACTGTTTCCCTGTCGGTTTCCATCAGTTCCGGGGAAAGGTTACCTTGGAGAGTAATTTGACCAGGCAAAGAGCTTCTTGCATCGATCAGGTTGGCTCGATGATGAATGCCCAAGGCGTTGCACCCAGTTTTGGAAACTTCCAGTAGACGGTTAACCGAAGAATTTGCATAAACGATCAAAGGTAAAGATTCGGGGGCAGAACGAACCAAGTGATCAATCCATTTAAGAGACCAGTTCCAAAGTTCTTTGTCTGGGCACAAAGCTTGCCAACTGTCAAAGATTTGCAGGGCATCAATCCCGCAACCTGCCTGCATTTTAATGTATTCAAGCAGGGCATCGCAAATTTTCTCCAATAACATTTCAAATGATTTTGGTTTCTCTTTTGCCCACTTAATGGTGTAGGGAAATCCCTCAGCTGAACCACCATCTAGCATATAACATGCAAGTGTCCAGGGAGAGCCGCAAAACCCAAGTAGTGCATGATTGTCCCCCAGTTCGCTCCTTAAAATTTTAAGCGTTTTCTCTACATAAGAAAGACGGTCCGCAATTCCGCTTGAAGATAAAGCTTGAATACAGTTGTCGGACCTAAGTTTTTGTTTCATTTCGATTCCACCAGTAGGGCGAAACGAATAATCCTGACCCATTGCTTCGGGTATCACCAGTATGTCACTAAACATGATGGCTGCGTCCAGCTTGAATCTTCGTAATGGTTGCAAGGTTACTTCAGTTGCGAGATCTGGGTTTCGTACCATTTCCACAAAGCTGTATTTTTCCTTAAGTCCACGGTATTCGGGCAGATAACGGCCAGCCTGTCTCATTACCCAAAGTGGTGGCCTGCCGCTTTGGTTTGTGCCTTTTAGGGCAGAATTAAATAACTCTCTTCCCTTCACTTTTCTATGCCCAGCCAATCTTGTGGTATTAAGTAAGAACGATATAGCTCTTCCTCGGGAGTACCAGGATCTGGTTTCCAGTCATAGGTCCAACTGACTTCAGGAGGCATAGACATTAAAATTGATTCTGTTCTTCCGCCAGACTGTAATCCAAAATGCGTTCCCCGGTCATATACTAAATTAAATTCGGCATACCGCCCTCTTCTGTATTTTTGAAAATTTCTTTGACGCTGCCCAAAGGGTTCGTTCATTCGTTTTTCAAAAATTGAAAAATAAGAATTCTTAAAGGTTTCACCAATCGCTAGGCAAAAATCGAGTGTTTTACTAAATTCGTCAAGAACGAGATCATCAAAGAACACTCCTCCTACACCTCTGCATTCATTGCGGTGTGGAAGAAAAAAATATTCATCACACCATTTTTTGAATTTGGTATATAATCCATCGCCAAAATTCTCGCAAGTAGCATGTGCATTACTATGCCATGTCAGGACATCCTCGCGAAATGGATAGTATGGGGTGAGGTCAAACCCTCCCCCGAACCACCACGCGACTGGTTTATTTTCGGGACCGGCCTCAAAATACCTTACATTTGCATGACTGGTGGGGACATAAGGATTGTAGGGGTGGAAAACAATGGATACTCCCATCGCCCGGAATGGTAAACCTGCAAGTTCCTTACGGTGATGAGTGGCCGCAGGGGGTAATTCACTTCCTGTAATATCCGAGAAATTTATCCCACCTTTTTCAAGAGCCTGTCCTTTATCGAAAGCCCAGGTTCTTCCCCCACCACCTTCTTCACGTATCCACTCGTCCTCAGAAATTTTTAAATGGGTGTCGATGTCGAAAAGATTGTCTCTGATACTTTCTTGTAATGTAAGAAAAGCAGAACGGACAAGTTCGGCATTCGATGGAGTCATCTATTTCGTTCCGATTTCACTCATGCAGTAAGTGGAAACCCAAGGGAAGAAGAGGGAGGAGGAATGATTAGTCTTCGTCGTCTTCGGAGGCTTCTTGGTCAAAAGATTGTTTTGCTTCTTCTAGGTTTTCGCAAATTGCCCAATCTTCGCAACCATCCAAATTATTCCACATTTCTGCATCTTCTCCTGTTGCAATGATTGCACCACGCATCGGCAATTTCATATCTTCAATCTTCTCAGAAAATTCCCCTACTACTTCAATGGCTTCTTCTTCAACTTCTTCCAACGATGATACATCAATAATGATTTTAAGAATTCCCTCGTTTATGGTGTTACGAATTCTTTGATCCATGTTTTCCTTGATATCATTAATCACGAAAGGAGTAAGCTCTGGTGGGAGCCCAAAAAAGAGAAAGTCATCAATAAATTTGAAGTAGCGGGCTGACGAGTCCAAGTTAAGGACTTTGTATAGTACTGCATCAGTCTTATTTTGGTTGAAGGGTTTGGAAATGCAGTCAGCAAAACCTGAATCTAAGGCTTTTTTCTGAGCTGCCTCATCGCCCATTACGATCATACCAATTACTGGTGTATTCAAAACACGGTGGTTGGTCTTTAATTTTCGTCGTAGACCAATGGCACCATCATTGGGAAGTCCCATGCTTATAAGTATCGCAGAAAAGCTACTATGTTCACAGGCTTGCAAGGCGGATGATTCATCAGCTGCACCTTCAACAATCCATTCGCTTTTAGCAAACATTTCAGAAAGCTGCTTGATAATATTTGGTTTATCATCCACTACCAAGATTCGAATTGTGTTATCAACGGCAGAGGCTTCTTCACTGCTGGTTGCTTTTTTCAGAATTGCGTTTTCACTGTCTCCACGGGTGGCAATTTTGTTCATGCGGTATAGCCTGCGTCCCAAAGTGCGGATAAGTTTAATCGCAACTTTTGGATTTTTTGCCACAATATCAGATACGCTCTCTTCAACATGCCTAACTTGAGAAACGGTTTTTGCCCGTATGGATGCGTCTCTTTTCATTCCGAGAATTTCGCTGAGTTCTCCAAATATCGCACCCTTCATATCAATTTCACTGAGTACCCGGTCATCTCGGATTACTTCAAGTGTTCCACTTTCCAAAATACAAAAGCCTTTGCCTAACTCTCCTTCGGGTAGAACAATTTCGCCAACCTGATACTCTTGCAGCCTAATCATAAGTTTCGATAATTGGATATTATCAACGGCGAATCAAACCAATTCTATACAGGCTAACAGTCAAATAATTAGAAATATGAACTGTTTAAATTCAATAATATCAATTCCGATTGGTTCAATTCATCGACAAATTAATTTTCCATAGTAATTACTTTTGATCTATGAATTCTAAAAGATTTGATTTTATTGTACTTGGGGGTGGAAGTGCTGGTTATGCCGCTGCTCGAACTGCTTACGAACTCGGTAAAACAGTCGTCGTTGTTGATGGGGCAGAGGAGCTTAGCGGGCTTTGTATTTTGAGGGGCTGCATGCCCTCCAAAACGCTTATTTACTCTGCCGAAGTGCTTCACCTTGCGCAGCAGGGAAAGATGTTTGGATTTAAAGGAGGCGAGCCAGTGGCTGATTTGGCGGCTATGCAAAAAAGGAAACGCGAGGTAATCAAGGAGTTCTCAGATTACAGGAAGCAACAGTTGGAGGATGGTAGATTTTCTCTTTTTCGTCAAAAAGGGATTCTTTCCTCTCCAAACACAATCCGGCTTGAAGATGGCACGGAACTGAATGCTGAAAAAATATTAATTTCGACCGGTTCGG